>SXXA01000084.1 GCA_005791325.1 Actinomycetota bacterium
AATGGCGGAGGCATGAATCGAGGCTGTGGGATGAATATGGGAGTTGGATGGTGGTTTGGCCAAATTAAATACAAAGGTTCCCTCTGCAACCAATACCCCATCCACCAGTGCACGACCTTGCATTTTTATAAAGCGATCTCGTAATTTCAGCACATCCATTTCCAGCCTCAGCTGATCACCCGGTATCACAGGTCGTCTAAACTTAACATTCGTTAACGAGGCAAAAAATGGCAGGCGTCCCCTTAATTCACTGTCAGATAATATGCCCGCATAGCCAGTTTGGGCCAAGGCTTCTAAAATCATGGTCGCCGGCATGTGGGGCGATTCGGGATAATGACCTTGAAAATAAGGTTCATTCATCGACACATTTTTAATGGCCACCATTCGATGAAGGGGGTCCAATTGAATCATGCGGTCAATTAATAAATATGGATACCGATGGGGTAACAGAGCATGCAAATCGGATAGGATCATAACTTTCCCTCTTGATAATCAAGCATTACAAATGAATCGGCCTCCCCCAAAGTAGCGGTTGGGGCCACAATCGACAAGGCACACCCAAATGCCATGGCCAAACCAAATCGTGCGGTTTGACCCAATAAATGGGTGTAATCCACATTGGATTGGGTAAGCCGTGCCATTAAACGCAAGGCAGTTGGCAATAATACCAAGGCAACACCCAATAATACCCAATGCCGTCCTAGCCACGCCATGCCCAACAATAATAAACAGGCCACCAATAAACAAAGTCGATATTCCCATATCCCAAATTGGGTGCCCCATCGTACCACCAACGTGTGTTTGCCGGTTAATCGGTCTTCGGTTTCATCCCGCAAATGGTTGAGCACCAACACGGCAACGGCAACCAAGCCCAAGGCCGCCCCCAATAATAAGGCCGTCACGGATAGGGAATGTGCCATTACCCATACTGTTCCTTGACACGCAATCGGACCAAAAAATAACCATACAACCCCGTCGGCCAAACCACGATGGCTGTAGGGTTTTTTACCCCCACTGTACCCACGAATAGCCGCAATCGAGGCGATGCCAATCAGCAAAATTGGCCATCCGCCCACACCAATTAATCCCACGCCTGATGCCGTGGCCAAGGCGATGCTTCCCCATACAATCATGCGCATGCGTGGGGGCGAAATGGCACCGGAAGCCGTCAGGCGCGTGGGTCCCACCCGACGGGGGGTATCGGTGCCGTTGATGGCATCGTCATAATCGTTGGCCAAATTAACGGCGATTTGAAGTAATAAGCTAGATATCATAATCCACGCCCATAACCCCCCATTCCAAGCCCCCAATTTCCAAGCAATAGCACCACCGACCGCCACGGGAGCCATGGCAGTGGGCAGTGTTTTGGGGCGAATGGCCCCGATCCATTGTTGAACAGTTGGCATTATAACTACGATATTAAGACATTGACACATGATTGAAAACCCCACCCGATGAATCGTTACCACCCTTTGATTCATTTATAAAAAACAACGTGATATTCAGCGAATGGGGTGTTATAATGCGGGCTTTTGCGTCCCGTTTTACAAAAATGGGCATCAGCGATCGGGAAAATTGTGGATGAAATGAGGGTCAAAAATGACAGTTACCATTATTGTGGGTGCCCAATGGGGTGATGAAGGAAAAGGGAAAATCACCGATATTTTGGCAGAAAAAGTTAATTTGGTAGTGAGATACCAAGGGGGAAACAATGCCGGCCATACGGTGGTGGTAGGGGATAAAAAGTTCAAGCTTCACCTCATTCCGTCTGGGATATTATATGATTCGTGTGTGTCGGTGTTGGGAAATGGGGTGGTGGTTGACCCTGAAGGATTGCTAGGTGAAATCGACTCATTGGCCAAGGAAGGGGTTTCTATTTCCCCCCATAAATTTAAAATATCGAGTATTGCCCATGTCATATTGCCCTTTCATCGGGCCTTGGATCAACAACAGGAATCGTTAAGGGGAGGAAACAAAATTGGCACCACTGGTCGTGGCATCGGCCCCACTTACACCGACAAGATATCCCGTCGAGGGGTTCGGTTATTAGATTTATTAAACCCCAGTCGATTCAAGACCTTATTGGAACAGGGGAATTGGTCTGACGTCGTTCCACAATCTGGCTTAACCATTGATTCCGTTTGGCGACACTATACCGAATTGGGACAACGATTGGCCCCCTATATCACCGATACATCATTATTGGTTAATCAGGCGATTGATGCGGGTCAACATGTCATTTTGGAGGGGGCTCAGGGAACTTTTTTGGATGTTGATCATGGAACCTATCCGTTTGTAACCTCATCGAGTCCCATTGCTGGTGGCGCCTGTACAGGGGTGGGAATTGGGCCCAATCGGGTGAATCGGGTGGTTGGCGTTGCCAAGGCGTATGTGACTCGGGTGGGTGCGGGGCCATTTCCAACGGAACAGTGCAACGAAATTGGCACCCTGTTACAAGTGCGTGGCGCAGAAGTGGGTACCACCACCAATCGCACACGGCGGTGTGGTTGGTTGGATATGGTATGCCTAAAATATGCTGTTCGGGTGAATGGGTTTACGGATATTTGTTTAACGAAATTAGATGTGTTGGATGAATTTAAGGAAATTTTGGTTTGTACCGGCTATCGATTCCCTGATGGGCGAATCATCCATGAGTTCCCCTTGGATTATGATGATTTCGCCCAAGTTGAGCCCCTGTACGAGGTATTACCTGGGTGGCAATCCGACACCTCCGGTTTAACCGATTTTGCCGATCTTCCCCCACAAGCCAAGCACTACATTCAGTATGTTGAACAAATGGCAGGGGTCCCCATTTCCCTCATTTCGGTGGGGTCCCGTCGAAATCAAACCATCCGGCTTATTCCAATTGAAACGGAGGGGAAATAGGGTGTGGACTGGTTTAATTAATCAATATCGCTCTTTTTTGCCGGTAACGGACGATACCCCAATTGTGTCGTTGTGTGAGGGCAATACGCCCTTAATTCCAATCACCAATTACGTGGCTCATTTGGGGATTCCCATTCAATGGTATGTTAAATTTGAAGGGTTAAACCCAACGGGGTCGTTTAAAGATCGTGGGATGACCATGGCCATTACCAAAGCCAAAGAAGCGGGTGCTAAGGTGGTAATGTGTGCCTCCACTGGCAACACATCCGCCTCAGCAGCGGCGTATGCAGCCAAAGCCAATATGGGGTGTGTGGTCTTGATTCCTGAGGGTAAAATTGCATTGGGGAAATTGGCCCAAGCGATGATGCATGGGGCCAAAGTGGTTCAAATTGAAGGTAATTTTGATGATGCGTTACAGTTGGTTCGAGATATTACCACGGAATACCCAATTACCTTGGTTAATAGTGTAAACCCATATCGAATTGAGGGGCAAAAAACAGGTGCTTTTGAAGTCGTTGATGCGTTGGGAGATGCCCCCCATTACCATACAATTCCAGTTGGCAATGCGGGTAACATCACAGCCTATTGGAAAGGGTATACCGAATACCATCGTCATGGGCGTTCCACTCGACGGCCCAAAATGCTAGGGTTTCAAGCCTCAGGGGCAGCCCCTTTGGTACATGGCCACCCGATTGCCAACCCTGAAACCATTGCCCCTGCGATTCGAATTGGTAACCCTGCCAGTTGGGAT
>SXXA01000085.1 GCA_005791325.1 Actinomycetota bacterium
GATTCCGTTACCGGGTGTTAGGGTTGCAATCGAAGGTAGTCCATCCCCATCCCCAATCAATAATGTACCGGCTTGCATCACCGGCAAACTTCGCACTGGGTCTAACCCACTTCCCAAAACAATGCTGCCCGATGGTAATACGGAACGACCGGTACCGCCATATTGAACCGGCAAAACCCCAAAATTAGGTAACAGAACATTGGTTAATCGAGACCCATCCCCCTCAAAATAGCGGGCTTTAACTGTCCCCATTGGCAATGTTTCAACCCCTGCCTCAACACCAACCAACACGTTACCATTGATTTGAACTTCTGATGGCACCCCCGGCGATCGGTTTTTAATCGAAAAATCCACATTTCCATCTTCATCTTGAACGTAAATGGGGTACACCGTTTGGCCGTCATTATCATACCCATCAATTTTTAATTTAGTGCCTCCTTGATTCACCCCCTGATCGGGTGTGCCACCCAAATACAATTGTACGCCTAAATTATTGTAAGCATTGCCTTCGGCAACACCACCAATACTCACAAAACCAGGGGGAGACAGTGTTCCCAATCCAATTTTACCCGAACCTGATGGAACAATTGCCAAATCTTCGTTTAGTCCGGTTGATAAATCCCAATCGGTAGCCAAACTATAAAAAGTACCGGATACTTCGAGTTTTTCGTTGAACGTTAATTTTTGATCGATTTCTTCTTTGGTGTAATACCGATCATCCAAGTTCTTGGTTGTAATTTCGGCAATGTGTCCAAAATTATCCCATCGAAGGGTGGCTACCACGTCACCACCCTGCAGTTGAATGGTTTGAGAAGGTATAGCGGCTGGCACATGTTGAATCTTCCATTCTTCGGTTCCATAGCTGATGGCTAACCCATCCCCTACCGTTAAATTTCGCATACTTGGCCCGGTGGATGTTCCCACCAAAATAGACTGATTGCTTATGGCGCTAACGGTTCCAATCGGATTGGTTCCACGTCCGATTAATACAGATCCGGTTGGTAATGACGATCGTCCAGTCCCCCCATAAGGAACGGATACCAACGCAGAAAAATTCGATGGGTTAAGGTTGTAAATTCCTTCCCCTCCCCCAATAAATTGACCCGCAATTAATTGATCGGAAGCGGTGGGATTAAAGTCCAATCGTTTCCAATATGTCCCATCAAACCCTTCAAATTGACCCGCATTAAATCGAATGGCCCCAGCAACCTCATCATCAGACGACCCCACGCGAATCCCACCCGCCACATCAAGCATGGCTCGTGGTTCGGTGGTTCCAATTCCCACCATGCCTGAACCTTGGGGTATCAGAACCAAATCTTGACCGGCATCGGTGGTAATATCAACTGTTGGTGAGGTTAATGTTAAGCTATTTACAGCCCCCCCGTCACTGGGAACAAATAACTGATTGGCCGATGCAATGGTCATATACACACCTGACAAGTCGCGGGTTCGCACTTGTTTCACCCGCCCCGATACATCCAAGTCAATGCCAGATATACTTTGAGTGGGGCTCAGTGAGAGGGTTTGATCGGAAGGGAATAGGGTGGTTTGTTCCATTACAATTGAATTGGGGGCACGAAAATAAATAGCCATTCCGTTGCCTGCTGTTAATACGGCTACGGTTGGTGTGCCGTCAACACCCCCCACCAGCATGGACATGGGGGTTGTTAATGAGAGGGTATTGAGGCTAGTGCTGGTACCTCCGACTAGCACCGATCCGACTGGAATGCTGGTTAATCCCGTTCCCCCTTTATTAACAGGAATGGCACCAGCTAAGGATGAAAATTGAATATTGGTTAAACCAGATCCATCCCCAATAAATTGATTGGCACTAACCGTACCCGCAACTTCAAGGGCGGTAACAGGTGCGCGATTTAAGCCAATTCCCACATTTAAGCTAGATACTAAGGTATCCCCTTCATTTCTAAAGGCGTTATCCACGACCTGATTATCCAAGACCACCCATCCTTGTTGGGTTCGACCCCAAAATCGGTTGTTTCTAAATTCAATCACGCCAAGAGCGTTTGAGTCAGAGGTTGAAATTCGAATACCCCCTTCAATTTCGAGTGTGGCACTGGGGGTTTTTGGATTTGCACCGATATAAACCCCCTTCCCATCACCAATGGCGATGAGTAAATTTTGGGTACTGGGAACTACCACATGATTTCCGCTCGATGACAATATGACGGGGCCTTCGAGGGTAATATTGGTTCCTTGAGCATTTTGAATGACTGATTCTGAAATCATTTTGTTTTGAATGGTTTGAGATGATTGATTTAATACAATTTCGGATCGGGACCCATCTTGCGGAGAAAAGTAAAGTGTTTGATTTAATCGTTCAATGGCACCAGCGATGGGAAGGGTGGTTAAGACCCCCGATCCAATTAGGATTGATGGGAATTGGGCCGTTGATCCCCGTACAGACAACCAGCCAGAATCAACGGCACCCCCAATCGATACACGCCCATCATCGGCCACAGCCATTACCGATGAACCGAGTGAATTACGAATATCCAATAATGTGGCAGACCCCCCACCTTGAATCGCAACTTTGGCATCTGGGGTGACTTCAAATTCACCAATTAACACTTTGCTGTTGGCACCGTATGCCATTTTGACATTACCTGAAACCGACAAGTCGGAATACAAGCCAGATGGTTGAATTAATTCACCCCCCAAAATCAAATTCCCTTCAACATACAAATTAGATTTATTCGGATCGCGACCCGATGGAATGGCGGCTGGTCGGCCAACAAATACATCCCCAGATACAACCACTGCATTGGGAATGGCATCAGTTGTGTTAATGGCCACCGATCGATTCGTGGCATCAACACGAAGTACTGACCCCACTTCAAGGTTATTGGATACCACCAAGGGACCGGTCCGAATTTTTCGACCTGATGGCACTACAATGGGTAAATCCCCTGTTTCAGCGGTAATTTTACCGCCTACAAAGGTTAATCCACCCGCACGCACCATACCGGATGGGTTTAATGATAGGGTGCCTAAAGCCCCCCCTATTGTTGGGGCCACCACACTCGAAACGGTGACACCATTTAAAAAAGTCCAATCCCCTGTTAGCCCTGATGAGGATATACCCAATGATCCAATACGCACGTTACCAGATACCATCATGACCACATCCGATGGCACCGATGCGATCGAGGTAGATGATATGACCAATTGATCGGTCATGATGGTGTAATGAGCGGCGGTCACACCGGTTGGGCCCATCTGAGTATTACCCAATTGAAGTAATGTTCCATCTAGTCGAATATTGCCTGATACCAATAAATCCCCACTCATTCCGACTGAACCTGATACGGTTAATGCCTCAGATGGTTGGGTGGTACCAATACCCACTTTAACATTATCGACGGTGGTAAACACACGACTCCCGTTCCATTCCCAACCGGCAGCATTGAATGCGGTGGAGTCAACGGGGTTTCGATTGTCAATTCTAACCCAATATCCCGATGAATTAAAAACTTCAAATCGACCCTCTCGGTATCGAATACTTCCTTCCACATCTCGGGTGGTATTGCCCAATCGAATCGCCCCATCCACATCCAATTTTTGGGTGGGATTTGAGACACCGACGCCAACATTTCCACCCGATGGCACCAAAATTAATGGGGAGTCATTGTAGGTTCGAATGGCCCCGCCAATGCCGAGGTTTAAGGTACCGCTTAGATAGGGATCGGATCGGGTCAGATACAGTGAGTTTGCACTCACCACGGTAATATACCGGCTATCAAAATTTTGGGTGGTAATGGATTGTAGGTGGCCAAATTCATCCATAGCCAACCCCGTTACAGCTACCCCCGGTACAGACTGAAGCGATGTAGCCACCATAGAGGGAGTGGCATGCATCAGGATGATTCTGGTATCGGTGGTTACTATCGTAATTCCGTTACCGGCTACCAGTTGTGCCGCCGTGGGTATACCGTCCGCACCACCGACAATTAAAGAACCAGCGGGAATGGGCACCACATCCAATTGGGTGTTGGTGGCGTTGTAAATTAATAATCCGGATGTGGGTATGGCGCTTAATCCGGTTCCACCCTTCGACACGGGTAGGACACCGGTTACCGAATCAACCCGCAAGTTGGTAAGATCACTACCGCTACCAACGAATCGATTGGCGGAAATGGTATCCGACATAATGGTTCCTACCACCTGTAAAGCAGACTGGGGATTGGTCGTGCCGATACCAACCAAAGGTGGGCTGGATGGCGCGTAATACAATGCGGTTCCGGATGGGGAGAGTGTCCAAATGCCATCGGTTTTAGGCATCACCCCAAAGTCAATCCAGGATATTCCGTTGTAGCCCTGAAAGGTGCCGTTTGCAAATCGAATGGCACCCGGTTGGCTTACGGATAAATCACCCGTCGCAATGCGAATGGACCCTGCGACTTCAAGGGTATCCACAGGATTGCTAACCCCAATTCCTACACCTGTATTGGTAATCCAAACCCGATCATTATTGCTGATTCTAAATACCACCCGACCGGGTGTTGCCCCTAGGGTATTGGCGTTAATTTGAACGGTTCCTGAATTCGATACCCCACTGGATACCGGAAAATCAACCAGGGCTGAAGTTAAGCGTGATCCATCGGGAAAGGTAATACCCCCATTGCGAATGCGAATGGATCCACTCACATCCAAAGCAGCTTCGGGGTTACTCACTTGAACCCCAACACGACCGGTATTGGCATTAACAAACAAGGCACTACGAACGGTTAAATCACCGGATACCACCAGTGATGAAAGGGGGCCCACTTGGGTAATATTGGGGTACTCCCCAACCAGAGATGTATTGGGTATGGCACCTTGGATGCCGGAAGCAGGCACGGTTTCGGCACGTTCAGCCAAATATGAACTAACAGCTTGTGGAATAGGCCGAATGGGTAAGGAGACCTTGCCTTTTGAGTAGACTTCAATGACAAAAGATAAATTAGGTTGGGTAAATAGTGTATCTGGAATGGGTGTAACTCGACCCAATTCGGCGGCAAAATTACCTGAAACAAATTGGTATTCAAACGATTCATTCCATAAGGTTAGGCCGGAAATGGTATTACTACGCAGTGCAACACTGGATTGAACGGATACATTTACGCGATAGGGGCCATTTAATGTACCCAAATCGGGATCTGAGAGGGTGGTTTCGAGGTACACAATTGGGCTGGCTGTGAATATCACAGCCAACAGGCACATAAAAATGGCCCAACAGGCAACAAAAAACCTTGCTATCAAAATAGATAATCCCTTTATGTAATGGCATGAATTGGGGAGGGCCCCTCAATAAATGACAGATTGCTCACCGATCTGAGTTGGCAAAAAACCAAGTACAGACTCACTGATGATTCTTTCCCATAATTGAGGCTAACTAAACAAAAAATAAGGGTTGGAAGGAGTGGGTTGAGTGGGTGGTTATTTGAAGGGGTTTCTTCCCTACACTTCCGGATAAAGGTCGCGCTCTTAGGTTGGGGTTCTAGGGGCTTTTGGCCATGTTGGGGTTTGGGTACCTGCGGCCCCCGAACAAACATCTTTCTCCCTCCCCTTTGGGGAGGGGTTTAATAAAGTGGGCACGTACTGCCCACTACCTTGGGCGGAGCCCCTTAAAAAATCAGCCATCAATAACCATTATAAAATTTCAATGCAACTATTTGAATTAATTTACGAAAACTAATAAAGACAAAACTCAGAACAGTAATTTGAGCATATGAAAGGTTTCCATTGAATTATACCCAAGTTCCAAAAAATCAATCCACCTATTATAGCCCCAGCCTATTTAAAATGTGTTATAAAATTGCGACAAGGATATCAAAAATCCTAAATGGGCTATCCAAAAAAACACCCCCCCCCCAAGAAAACCAATGTATCATTAAATGTGATCTTGTTTGTGGTCAGGATTTTGGTGTAAAAACTCAGACCGTTATAGAGTCTACCATCAATGATTTAAATGATTTAATTGACAAAGCAGTCAAAAAAAGTTCCATACAAGCCGCGACTTCAAAAAGTGGTATACCCCGTCAAAGGCCTGAACCGCTACATTTACATGAGAATTCTACAAATTATCAATTGACATTTAATGCAACCCAAGCCCATCACGCCACAGTTCCAGATGGTGAATTGCCACAAAGCCATTCGACGTCCTATAATGAGCAATCAAACCATCACCCCACAGTTCCAGATGATGAATTGCCACCCCCCAATCTACCAATTTCTATAACATACAATTACCATCAAAATTCTAAATTGGACACCGTGTCCTGGGGTGAATTGGGACAATTATTGAGCAAAAAGCCCGATTTATACACCCCTGCCATTCAAAGAGAATTAGATAAAATTTCAGAAGAAGAGGCGTTATTTAAATTTTTATTGGGTTATTTTTCAATGCCCAAAATACCGCATGAAAATGGTCCATTCCGCGAATTTATCCATCAATCCTTTAAAGGATTGTCAGAAGATAGTCAGTGCAAAATATGGGCCTTGTCAGATGAAACTCATACTGAAATAGCCCCATCATCAAGAGTGGCAGAAATTGTGTCTACATGGGGGGGGATAGAATTGTATCAGTCTTATATTCCTACCATTCACAGCAAAATAAAATACAAAATAGATTGGTTATGTAGCAACCGTGAAGATTCTGTAAAAATGTATCTTAAAGGAAAAAAACAGAGTGATTTTAATGCCCTAGATTGTGCGTTGTTCGGAGCAAGTGATTTGACCGCCTACATGTTAGTAGAGCATTCATCATCAACTGATACAAACGTACAAGTTAGGCGGAGTTCTTCAAGCACCCAAGAAGCAAAGAATCAAGAAAAAGAATGCAACAGATCCGTGGATATAATGGTAGACGAAGTAACGAATCAATTAGCAAACGAAGTAGCGGCTGAAACATTAGCGAGTCTAATAGAAGAAGTAGGAAAAGAAGTAGGAAAAGAAGTAGGAAAAGAAGTAGGAAAAGAATTAGATCCTCCAATAGCAGAAGCCGTAGTACAAAATAAACTACAAGAAATGTCTAAATCCGTATCA
>SXXA01000086.1 GCA_005791325.1 Actinomycetota bacterium
CACCATTTCAGCCCATATTGTGCTTGACATAGACGTAACTCGATTCATTATTTTCCCCTTTATTGAGTAGGATATTGCGTTATTCCCCCCCCCTGACCAAATCAAACATCCCCCTTCCGACCTTTCCGGTATTCATGGGATCTATGTTGGCCCTATCCAAGTCGTTGTCCCGCCCGTTACGGAGGGGTTGGTGGCGATCCCTAGACGCATTCGGTATGCCCCCGCGACTCTATTCCCCTGCTAAGAGCTGCCGAATATCCTCCCGAATTTGTGTAATTAAATCCCGCACCTCTCCAAACTGACGTTCTGGACGAATCATGGGCCCCACATCCACAGTTAACGGTCGCCCATATAAGTTGAGCGACTGATTGGGGATATGCACCTCCAACTGCACCTGCCCACCACCAAATGTGGGTCTCACGCCACAATTTAACAGTGCAGGCACCCCCCCAGCCACATTAACCTGACACCGATAAACACCCAATGGGGGCAACACCTTACCTCTGCCCACCCTGATATTGGCAGTAGGAAACCCCAACAACCGTCCCCGACCATCCCCCCTAATCACCCGCCCCATCACCCGATACGGACGCCCCATCCAATGACACGCCTTGTCCCACTCCCCGTTTTGAATGAATTCGCGAATTCGACTGCTTTTAATCGGTTCATTACCCTCTGTCACCAGTGGCACAATATCCAATGACACCGCCCGACGCTGACACCACGCTTCTAATACGGACAGGGTACCGGCTTGGTTTTTCCCAAAGCGAAAATCCTCGCCAACAACCAAGCCCGTCGGTTGTATTTGATGCCATAGTTCATCTAAAAAAAGATCCGGCTCCAGTTGAGATACCATGGTTGAAAACCGCAAAATCATCAAGGGAAGCCCCATACTATTCAGCTCCCGCAATGTGGTTAAATACGGCACTTGTCGCCCCAAAATAACCGCCTCAGGATGGGGAAAAATGGTCATAATTGCCGTGGCGCGATCCCCCAAGGCCTGATGCCCGCGATGGTACCCATCAAATACCCCCAGCCCCAACCGGCACCCACGCCGACGGCCATACACCTTCATAAAACCTCTGCTTGACCCAAATAATGGGTCCAATTGTCCGACGTAATACTCGCCAAGTCCACCGATTTTGACCGCTCAAATGAGCCAACCGACATCCGAATTAATTGGGATACCATACCAACCGTTCCACACCGATGGGCCAAATCCCTCGCCACACTTCGTACATATGTACCCTTTGAACACGTCATCGCCAGTCGAACTTGGGGGAATGGCGCATCCGTCGGAGGGGACACCAGATCCAATGAATGAATGGTGACCATGGCCGTTTTGGGGGTCACCTCCAGGCCTTGACGTGCCATTTCATACATCGGGCGACCGTCTTGTTTTTTGGCACAAAATACAGGCGCTTCTTGGGCATGGGTTCCACATAATTGCACCATGGCATCCGCCAATTGATTACCAATATGGGGGGGAATAGAGTGAGTCTGGGTCACCACCCCTTCGATATCCAATGTGTCCGTTTGAACCCCTAGCAACATGGTAAACCAATAGGTTTTGGGCCAAGACTGAATTACATCAATTTGTTTGGTAGCCTCTCGACCCACAGCCACCACCAATACACCCGTTGCAAATGGATCCAATGTACCGGCATGGCCCACACGTTTGACGCCCGTTACATACCGTAGGCGATTCACCACCTGAAATGACGTCCACCCATAGGGCTTGTCTATACATAAAAACCCGCTAGGACAAGGCATCTGTTAATGCGGTTAAAATGGTGTCCGCCGCCTCATGTAGGGGCATACGTAAGGTGAGCCCAGCCGCACGCTCATGCCCACCCCCCCCAAATTGATGGGCCACTTCATTCACAGCAACCCGTTGTTTCGATCGTAAGTTCACCCGAATATCACCCGATGGCAATGAGCGTAACACCGCCACCACCTCAATCGATTTAACTTGTCTTAAAATGCGAATGACCGCAACCCCCTCCTCCATACCATCCGGTAAGATGGTGAGTGCCACTTGCCCCGTTGGGTCAAGACGAACCGAATTTAATGCCTGTCGAATCGCCTCTAATCCCGTGCTCGTTAATGACTCCTCTAAAAATTGGGTGACAAGATTCATATTTCCACCACACTCAACCAACCATCTGACCGTATCAAATGTGGAGGCCGTTGTATTTGGGAATAAAAATCGCCCTGTATCGGCAACAATCGCCGCCATCCACCAAGTCGCGGCTTGGACTGATACCGGCAAGTTAGCCTCATGGGCCATACACGCCAATAATTCCCCAACGGATGATACCGGCTCAATCACCGCATAATCCCCAAAACCGGTATTATCCACATGATGATCCACATTCACCATGACGCCCTGACACGCACGCAATGCATCCAGATTGGATACCCGCTTGTCATCCGCACAATCCAATACCCATATCACATCATATTGGGATTGGGGAATCGCCGATACAATATCGCCCACGTCCACTTGCAAGTGCAACCACTCTGGAACCGGATCCGCCATCCATGGGTGTACGTGATGCCCCAAATCCTTGAGGCAGGCTGACCAACCCATCATGGAACCAATGGCGTCCATATCCGGATCACGATGGGTGGTCACCAAGTGGGTATGAGCACCCTTGGCCAACTGACTAATGAGGTGTCGCGTCTGCTTGGTCTTGTCGGATAATCTCATCAATACGTCTTGTCATATCAAACCCACGATCCACTGCCACATCATAGATAAACCGCAACTCTGGACTGGTGACATTTTTATAGCGACGACCCAGTTCCCCTTTAATAAATCGAGATGCGGTATCTAATTTGGTTTGGGCCGCTTGTCGGTGATTCTCATTCCCAATCACCGTGAACTTTACGGTTGCATGATGGGCATCTTTGGATAACCCAACCTCCGTAATACTAATAAAGGCGACCCCTTGGTCCGCCAACCGGCGATGAATAATATCCGATATTTCTTTTCTTAAAATGGCATTATAGCGTTGTAACCACCGTGACATTATCGCTTCTTTTCTTGGGATACCATGGATACAATCACATCCCCCTCTTGCAACGATTCAAACCCATCCACCACAATGCCACATTCAAAACCAGTTGCCACTTCCTTGGCATCATCCTGAAAGCGCTTTAGGGAATGAAATTTACCTTTAAATACTTCTTTATTTCCCCTCAAAACCTTGGCCGTGGCTGAACGAATAATTTTGCCAGATATAACATAAGATCCCGCAATCACACCCAATTTTGAAAAGCGGAATAGCTGCCGAACTTCAGCCCGTCCCGTTTCAATTTCCTCAAATTCTGGCTTTAATAACCCCTGAACGGCTTTGGTTAAATCATCCACTATTTGATAAATAATGCTGTACATTTTAACCTCAACCGATTCGTTGTCCGCCATGTTTTGAGCCTCGGCATTGATGGATACCCCAAACCCGATGATAATGGCATTGGATGCACGCGCCAACATAATATCATTTTCGTTAACGGGCCCCGTGGCCGCATGAATAACAGATAACGTAACATCCGTGCTACCCACCTGCCCAATGGAGGCAATAATGGCTTCCATCGATCCATTAACATCCGCCTTAATAATTAAATTCAAGCGCTGACCGGCCCCTTGTTCAACCCCATCTGACAATGATTCTAAGGTAATCGGACGATAATGCCCTTGGGAATCGGTAGCCCGGCTAGTCGCCAATTCCTTGGCATCTTTCTCGCTAGCACATCCCTCCAAAATAGCCCCTGGGGTTGGTACTTCCACCAAACCCAATACCTCAACGGGTGCCCCAGGTGTTGCTTCATTTACTTTATCGCCACAATCATTGAGCAAGGCCCGAACCCGTCCAGCTGTCGCATCAATTACAAAGGAGTCCCCCACGCGTATGGTCCCAGATTTTACCAACACCGTTGCAATAGGCCCTTTTTTGCGAGACAGTCGTGATTCAATCACCACCCCTTGAGGCATGCCACTGGGATCAGCGCGAAGCTCCATCATATCCGCTTGCAACAAGATCATATCGAGTAAATCAGATATGCCATCCCCATTTTTAGCTGATACTGGCACATAAATAGTACGGCCTCCCCATTCTTCAGGTAATAAATCATGATCTACCAGTTGTTGCTTCACCCGATCTGGATCCGCTTCCGGCTTATCCATTTTATTAAGCGCCACAATAATAGGAACATTGGCTGCTTTGGCATGGTGAATGGCCTCAATGGTTTGGGGCTTAATTCCCTCATCCGCTGCAACCACCAATACCGTAATATCCGTAATTTGAGCCCCTCTGGCACGAAGCGACGTAAACGCCGCATGGCCAGGGGTATCTAAGAACGTGATCTTACGACCATTAACACCAACCTGATACGCCCCGATGTGCTGGGTAATACCACCGGCTTCACCCAACATCACATTTGCTTTTCGAATACTATCTAATAATCGGGTTTTGCCATGGTCAACGTGCCCCATAATGGTAATAACCGGTGGACGCTCCACCAAAGCCCCCGGATCGCGATCCAATTCTGCTTCTTCAATTCGATCCAAGGCACGGCGAATGGTATCCGTCTCTGGTTTGGGAGCATCCGTTTCCAAAATAATATTCAATTTTGATGCCAGTTCAATGGCCAAACTTGGTTCTACTTCAGAATTTAAATTTAACAACATTCCCTTTTCTAATACCGCTCGCATCAGTCGACTTAAATCAACGTCCAACAGGGTGGCCAGCTCTTTTAACACCATGCGATTACCCAAAAAAGGAATGACCCGAGCTTCTGTGGAGGCATCGGATGCCTCAATATTTCCCGCCACCAATGACTTCACTTGATCGATCATTGTTTGATCCAACCGCTGTTGGGGGTTTTTAAGGCGAACTCCCAACTCAGACAATAAGCCCATAATTTCGCGAGGGTGTTTCCCTAAAGAGTGGGCTAACTCATTTACCTTCATCTAAAAATGCTCCTTTAAGGTATTCACTTGATCAGTGGGCACCACCGAGCGAGGACCACGTATCACAATCCCCAGATCAGCTGCTTTTTTAATCAAATCAGCTGTTTTAACCTTTAATATCCCAGCCAACTCAGAGGCCCGCAATGGCTGATCCTCCTCTAATTCTGCATCAACCATGGACTGAGCAATGGCCGTGGCATGATTGACCTCCGACTGGGCATCCTCTTTCTCTCGATCCTGTCGAATTCGATCTACAATCGACACATGATTTTTGACCTGAAACTCATCTTGGCGTTTTTCAAATTCAGATTCGTTAATAATGTCCAGTTTCCACCCCGTTAATTTAACCGTTAATCGAACATTAATCCCCGCACGACCAATGGCCAACGACAATTGATCATTCGCCACCACCACCAAGGCCGATTTTTGGGCTTCATCTAAAATGATCACTTGACTGGCTTTGGCCGGCTTTAAGGCATTTGCAATAAACACTTTTGGATTGGGATCCCAATCCAATACATCAATTTTTTCTGCCCCCAACTCTTTAACAATCGATTGAATTCTTGCCCCCAAATGTCCCACACAGGTTCCAACAGCCCCAACGGCAGGATCATTTGACTTAACCGCCACTTTGGCCCGCTTACCTGCTTCCCTGGCGACACTGACTACTTCAATAATACCATCTTGAACTTCTGGGATTTCGGTTTCAAACAAGCGTTTTAATAAGCCAGTGTGGGTTCGAGAAATCGCAATGGTGGTACCCTTGGATGCCTTTTCAATCTCCACAATGTACACCCGAATTCGCTCCTTAGCGACAAATTTCTCTCCGGGTATTTGATCCCTTGGGCCTAAAATGGCTTCGGCCTTACCCAAATTAATCAGGTAACTCATGTTTTCAACCCGCTGAACGGTACCCACTACCACGGTACCCACTTTGGACTTAAACTCGGAATAAATCATGTTTTTTTCTTCTTCACGAATTCGTTGAACGATCACTTGCCGTGCCATTAACACTGCCGTTCGCCCAAAGTTGGGTGGGGTTACATCCAACTCCAACTGATCCCCCACCGCCATATTGGGACGGTATTTTGCCGATTCTTCAAGCGATATCTGAGTCGCCACATCCGTTACTTCATCAACAACCACCAGCTGCTTGTAAATAAATAACTCACCCGATATCGGATTCATTCTTGCCTCAAGATGACACTCTTCTCCCAATACCCGACGACTGGCCGTAACCAACGCCTGTTCAATGGCTGACACCAAATCAGATTTGGCAATACCACGCTCGTTCTCTATTTGTGCTGCTACTTGATTAAAATTATCGATTACAATCATGAATCGTATCTCCTCATACCCAATCTAAGTTTGATTGGCCATCACACAATGGCCCCTTCACGAATGACGCCTTATCATGGCACAATTTTCGAAATGAATCCATCTTACGCCAGTTGTGACAATGGCCAAGATTCCGTTATGATCGGGATTCAGTCCCCTATGACACCATGACCCTTATATTTTTACATGATATAAGGATTTTCTTGGATCGTATCAACCGGTTTGAATCGAGTCAATTATGATACCCATTTTACCTGCTCAATCTAGCTCAACACTCCCGATGGAGTGGGTCTCCACCATGCTAACATGGTACACCTCCCATCACCGCCCCTTGCCTTGGCGATTAACCCCTAGTCCCTATCGCACATGGATTAGTGAAGTGATGTCGCAACAAACCCAATTGGGTACCGTTGTTCCTTATTTTGATCGATTTACCCAGCAAATTCCTGATATTCCCACATTGGCCGCTGTCGATCAGAACCACTTATTAAAATTATGGGAAGGATTGGGATATTACCGGCGCGCTATTAACCTGCAAACAGCCGCTCAACAAATGATGGAACACTGGAATGGGGCTTTGCCGACCACTTACCATGATTTGCAATCGTTGTCTGGGGTGGGGCCCTATGTGGCGGCCGCCATTGCATCCATCGCCTTCGAGCAACCCATTCCCGTGGTGGATGGTAATGTATTACGGGTGTTCACTCGGTTTTGGGGAATTGAATTGGATATTCGATTACCCAAAACCAAACAATATTTATTCGATGCACTGCTTCCCCATATTCACGCGTCTGGTCATCCGTCTTATTTTAATCAAGCCATGATGGAAATTGGGGCCTTGCGATGCCATCCTCAATCCCCGCAATGTAGCATGTGCCCATTGTCTGAAGACTGCGTAGCCTTTCAACAAAATCGAACCGCTAGTCTACCCGTTAAATCCAAAAAATCCCCCACTCCTCATTACACCATTGGGGTGGGAGTCATTTTGCATCATGGTCACGTGGTCATTGGTCAGCGTCCTGTAACTGCCATGCTGGGGGGGTTGTATGAATTTCCCGGTGGTAAACAATGGCCGAATGAGCCCATTGAATCGACAGTGATTCGGGAAATTAATGAAGAAACAGGCCTATGCGTCACGTTAAATCGCCATCTTGCCACAATTCAGCATGCTTACACTCATTTTAAGATAACCATGATCGCGCATGAATGTGCCGTATCCCCCATCACCCCATCCCTTCCGGATTTAGCCCCCCCTTTTCAGTGGGTTCCAATTGAAACGTTGCCCCAATACCCATTCCCCAAAGCCAACTTAAGCCTACTTAAGCATTTACTCCCCCCTTCCCCACCTCAACCGGTTTTAACCTAACCATGCCAGCCCCCACCATAATCCGTAGCAATGCAAAATTGAACATTAATCTTCGGGTATTGCCCCCCGATTCCAGTGGGTACCACCCCATTCAGTCTACCTTTCAACTCATTCACTGCTTTGATACCATCACGATTCAGTCGTCCGATTCATGTTGTGTCACGGTTACCCCACCATTACCATCCCGTGGACCCAATATTGTAGACAAGGTGTTGTCCTTGTTAGAAAACCGACTCCATACCCCAGTGGCCATTCATATCCAAAAACACATCCCAGTGGGTGGGGGATTGGGAGGCGGAAGTAGCAATGCTGCCAGCGTTATCAAAGCCATTGATCCGTGGCTATCTGCCCCTTTACACCCGTTAGAACAATTGGAGTTGGCCACCCAAGTTGGCATGGATGTACCCTTTTTTTTGTATGGGGCCTGTGCATCGGTGAGCGGGTACGGTGAACGGGTTACACCCATTGCACCCATGTATCAAGGCGCTGTTGATTTAATCATTCCACCCATTGGTATTGGGTCAGCCGATGCCTACCATCGCTTGGATGTTATGAGACAAACCACACCTCACTGGATCCATGATTCCCAAAATGATTTTAAACCCATTGTATGGCAACTTATTCCAGAGCTGGCTGCCATTGATGAAGAACTGGCGCCCTATCATCGGGGCCTTCAACTATCTGGATCGGGTTCCGTGTGTTACATACTGCAGTCCCCCTTTACCACACCTGCTAAACGTGACGCTTTTATGTCGCGCTTACCGCGAGGATTTGGGTATATTCAAACCCATTGGATCACCGATGCCCACCACCCTCACCCCGAGTCCCCCCCAGTTGTATAGAATCCCCCACCCAAGCCCCGTATGCATGGCTTCCAACCCCAGTCAACATAACCAGTTGTGGCAACTGATACGGATGGTGGGTTGCCACATACGCTTGTATGTCCTCCCAAAAGGTGGGTCTGGTTTTACATACCAACCGGTATTCCATGGCTGTTTCGATCACCCCCTGCCAGCGGTATCGACTACAAATGGGACCTTCAATTTGAACACACGCCACGAGCTTGGCCTCAAGCAACCCCATCGCCAATTTTGAGGCCTCCGATTCCGTGGCCACCGTGGTGGTGACCACGCCAATATCAGTCGAGATCGCCATCCGTCACCGCCCCCATGCTGGCCGAGGACACCAATGCCGCATATTTTGCCAATACCCCGCGGGTATAGCGTGGCGCAGGGGGATGCCACCCATCGGCCCGTTTTCGAAGTTCTTGCTCAGACACATGCAACGTCAAGGTATCGGCCTTGGCGTCGATGGTAATTTGATCCCCATTGTGAATGAAGGCGATGGGGCCACCTTCCGATGCCTCGGGGCTCACATGCCCCACCACAAACCCATGAGTCCCACCCGAAAACCGGCCATCGGTAATGAGTGCCACCTGATCTCCCAAGCCCCGACCCATCACAGCGGCCGTTGGACTCAACATTTCACGCATGCCGGGTCCCCCTTTGGGACCTTCATATCGAATCACAATCACATGTCCCGCTTGTACCCCCCCCTTTAAAATGGCTTGCAATGCCTCTTCTTCCGATTCAAACACAATGGCCTTGCCTGTAAATACCGACCCTTCTTTACCTGAAATTTTGGCCACCGCCCCATCGGGAGCCAAATTACCGTA
>SXXA01000087.1 GCA_005791325.1 Actinomycetota bacterium
ACAATGGGGGCAAATGGGCATTGTGTCTCACTGTCAACACTTGATTCAATGGTGTGGGAATGGGGGATCGCATCCCAATTTGGGTTAAATACGCCCATCGCTGAGCTTGCTGACGTTGCAACCATCGTATACCTGCATCGGATAACCCATGCATGGCCTCCGACACACCTGTTTGCCATACCCAATCTGCCCCATCAGACTGGCTAATTGGAGCGCGTGCCAATCGACGAAATGCCATCACCACATCAGCATTCCCTGTCCATCCCAACACCCCATTGGCCGATACAAAGGCAGGGACCCCCGCTGGCTGATCCATCACAGGAACCTCCCATCGGGCCAATGGCAACCGAACGGGGTGAACCCAAAACCGGCTAACATGAGTATGCCGGTGCCGGGGCGTTTGAATCGTCACCCGAACCCGCATCTGTGATGATTGGGCCATGGCCGGCACCACTAGCCAAACAAATTTTACCTGTCGCCCCGTATCCAACCGAAATGCCCGTTGGTACCGAACCCCCGTATTGGTGAGAACATTAAGCGTAGCCGTCATCGCAATGGGGGTATGATTCACGATCTGAATGGGTAATAACAAGCGATCCAACGGTCTAACGACTCGTATGGTGGGCATCCCAATCGATACCGTTTTTCCTACCGGAATAATCGTAACAGATTGGGTAATTCCATCCCCATCTCGATCGTGCAAACTAATCACGGACAAAAATCCCGATTGATTGGGAACCCGTACCCGAAAGCGCTGATCTCGGAGCTGATTAAACGAATCCTGCCAAACCCCCAATAGTTGCACCGGCAACCGAACCACCCCACCACCCACTTGGGCCATTAAATCTGGTATCATTGGGCGTTGTATTGAAAACCCAACCCATGTGAGACGAGACCCTGTTTTATCCGATTTTTGCCATGTAAAATTAATGTCTTGATTCGGAACCACCTCTGATGTCACACCCAAGAGTCGATCCGGCGGGGTATACGTGGGCATAACCATTGCATGTACTGGAATACGCTCTGTGTCTAATTCAGAATCCCGAATGCCCGTTATCGTCACCACCGCCCCCCATTTGGACGGATACCGAATGCGGTAGGTTCGGTATTGCACCGTAGGCCCAACGGTGATCCATTCACCAGGCATTCCCCATTCACTAGGAAAGGCGAGCCAAACACGGGTTACCCGATCCGATTGGGTCATAATAGTCAGTACATCGCCCACCATCACCAACGGATTCAGAATCCGAACACCCCATTTACCCATATCACTGGGATGCCCCGATGGGTGCCAAATCCGCAATGGGATCGGGGGCAAGCCCCCCACTCTCAGTTCAGCATCGGCTGGCAAAACAAGCCCCACTGAATCAATGGTTAGTGAAACCCGACCCTTCTCAACCACCCCCTGCGCAACGGTTCGCGTGCCCAAGTAACAAGCCCACGGAGTCCCACTCGGTGCCAATACGGGAATAAAAGATGGTTGCCCACCTTTCATCACCATGGCTGGATTGCCGGTTGGCATCACATACCCATTTTGCCCCCCCCCTTTTTTATGACCCCAAAATAATGTAACCCCACCCTTTCCACCTCGTGAAAATAGCTCCCAACCTGATTGTCCATTTAATGCAGGTAGTTTGGCCACCCCATTGGTAAATGCCAATGTAATGGCCTCTTTCCCGATTTGCACCTGATTGGTTTTCTCATCAATCAAACGAAGGGTACCTGCTTGTCCGGATGGCATCACCCAAGTATTCCATCGATGCAAGCGATCCGTCACCAATAAACCAACCATCCCCCCACCCTTTCCCTTCGATGAATAAGGTAATACATCCACAAATCCATCCGCACTTTTAAACAAAATGGCATCTGTATTTTGAAGGGGTTTCTGCGACTGATTAAATTGATGAATCGTCATGGCACGGGTTAATTGAAGGGACTCCCCCACCAATTTTGACTTAAATAACACCCCTCCAGCGATGGTAGAATCGCTCGCCCGAACAAAAAACAACCGCCCATCATCTACTTGCAATGCCACAAATGGTGTGACCAATATTGGATACCGAATGGGTTGAAAGCGTACCCCCTGCCGCTTGGTAATGAACTCAATTACATACAATCCAGGTTGGTCAAAGGGAACATGTACTGGCATAACAGACGAACCCTCACGAATCACTTGGGTGGAATCGAGGAACCCCCGCCAACTCACTTTCCATTCTGAAGGGTTTAGATCATGGGATATGGGTTGCCTACGCAAAACACGAGTCAAATCAGTCATCACCCATTGTTCATTCAAAATCAGGGGCGATTTTAATCGATATACCACCCAATATAATGAATCATTAAGGTTAGCATCTAGCTGAATCAAGAGGGGTCTTCCCAAGGTCACCCGTGAGGTGAATGGGACTGCTTTGGTAACCCGCTGAATGGGATTTAGACGGATCAATAACAATTGATGTTGAAGGCGGGAATCCAAGCGTTGTCGCCAATAATAGGGTTCAAATCCACTGGAATCAATACGCAAATGGTAATCCCCCATTGGCAATAGTGGAAACTGGAATCCGGATCCCCGCGTCATGTTCATGTGTCCCCCAACTGGTCCACGGTATTGAAGTTGTGCCGAATCAACCGGTTCATACGCTGCATTAACAACCAGCAACCGAACCCCACTCACACTCCCCCCCATCCGAATACCCACAACGACCATCAAACAAGCCAACACCGCCCCCCAAATGGCCAACCAAGGACTACGCGCCATCATCGAATTTGGGCAAGTGCATCCAATGCGCGTTGCCTTGCGTAACCCAAATCCACCATAGGCGGCGCATAACCCCTGTGACCAGGTTCATGGATCACATCGGTAGAAACATGGGCCAACTCGGGAATCCATTGTTTAACATACTGTCCATGTGGGTCGAATTTTTTACCCTGTAAAATGGGGTTAAAAATACGAAAATAGGGTGCGGCATCGACCCCACAACCTGCAACCCACTGCCACCCCAGACTATTATTAGGCAAATCGGCATCAATTAAGGTATCCCAAAACCAAGCAGCCCCATCTTGCCACGGAATCAATAAATGTTTGACCAAAAATGAGGCCACAATCATACGAACCCGATTATGCATCCACCCCGTGGCCCATAATTCCCGCATCCCCGCATCTACAATCGGATAGCCCGTCATGCCATTGGACCACAACGCAAATGAATCGCGATCAGATACCCATGGAAATCGATTAAAGGCCGATTGCAAGGGTTCATCAGACGAAGATGGGGTGTGTTCAAAGGTATGATACGCAAACTCTCGCCACCCCACTTGAGATAAGAATACACCCGCATCCCCCAAGGATACCGAATGCCACACTTCCCGTGGCGACACCACACCCAAGGCCATATACGGAGATACCCCCGAAGTCGAAGTACGAGACGGGGTATTACGCTGTTGCCCATACTTGGATGCCACCGGACAAAATCGCTCCAATTGTTGAAACGCCCCCTTACGACCCGCTACCCAATTAAACCCCTCGTCCCAAGGGATGGCCGGCTTTAAGTACAAATCACATAAAGCCCCCCCCGCCAATCGAATGGCAGGTTGCCACGATGGAACACCTAAAGGGGTTGGAATATCCAAGGTTTGGAGGTGTTTCCAAAATGGGGTAAAAACCCGAAATGGGGTCCCATCGGCTTTATACTGGCGGCATGAATCGGTGAGCCGTGCGGTATCAAATACCTTCAACTCAACGCCAAGTGGCGTCAGTTGAGCGGATAATTCGTGGTCCCATGCCTTCGATTCTGGATGTAAATCCAAGGAGACCACCACCGCTGTTGCCCCCAATTCTTGAACCCATTTCAAAATGGTCGCAACGGGATTTCCAGCTTCCAATAGCAATTGCCCACCCCGAGATTCAATCTCATCCTGCAAAGTGGCGAGGGTATCATGTAACCACGATTGTTGTGCCGCCCCCATTCGCCATGGGTGGGTCGAATGGGCATGCACATACCCAAAGGCGACAGGACCACGGGCAGCGGCCCAATGCACCCCCTCATGGTCATGTAATCGGCAATCCCGACGAAACCATACTAAGGTTGTCATTTGGTTGCCAATGCGGTTTGAATAGCCTGTAGCAATTGGGGGTCATTGGGTGAAACCCCACTACCAAATCGAGCAATCACCTTTCCGGACCGATTCACTAAAAACTTATTAAAATTCCAAGAAATCCCGCCCGAAAACTCAGGGTTTTTGTCTTTGGATGTTAAAAATGCATAAATGGGATTGATGGGATTGCCCCGAACCTTACTTTTTTTGAAAAGGGGAAAGGTAACGTCATATTGGGTCCGACAAAATGTCACAATTTCCTCATCGGTACCCGGTTCTTGAAACATAAAGTCATTGGATGGAAATCCCATCACCACCAATCCTTTGTCTTTGTGGGCTTGATACAATGACTCTAACCCGCCATATTGTGATGTATATCCACATTTGGATGCCACATTCACAATTAATAATACCTTACCCTTATAGGGTTTCCAGCTACCTTTACTCCCATCAATGGGTGACAATGGCGCTTCATATAATGAATTGGGAACCATGGCATGAATGGGACGCATCCAAAAAAAGCCCAACAGACCCAAACCAACCAAAACCCCACCCAATAATAATAATTTCATAGCGTTCCTCCTTAAACGTGTCGACGATGCAGGCATGTGATGCATTCAATATGGACGGTATGGGGAAACATGTCAAATGGACGTACCTCCAAACACTCGTATGCCTCCATCAACCGTTTCAAATCCCGTGATAAGGTCGCCACATCACATGAAATATAAATAATCCACTCAGGCAGGTGGGTCAAGAGTGCCTGTATCATGGCGTCGGAACACCCCTTTCGAGGGGGGTCGAGGATGACACAATCAGGGGCCTCCGTGGCCGTGGCCCATTCACTCATGAGTACGGCTGCGTCACCACTAGCCACACCCACTAACGATGCACAATCATTTAATTCTGCATTGTGCCGCGCAATCGCCATCGCCTGCGGATCACATTCCGCCAATTGCACCTGGGCACCCAACGTGGCCGCCAAAATACCAAAGCCCCCAACACCCGCGTATAAATCCCATACCGTTCGAGGTTGTATGGTCTGAAGGTAGGCACGAATTTGTTCCATCATACCCGTATACTGTGAATGGTTGATTTGAAAAAAGGACGGGGCAGGAACCTGAAGTGTCAACCCCCCAACCTGATGGGTAAGGGTTAATGAGCCCATAACAGGTACCACAGGGCCATCTACCATTCGATTGCGATCTGCCTGATTTAACATCCATCCCAAACCGGTTACCCCATTAATATTGGCTAATTCTCCCCATCCCTTCACCTCATTTAATGGGCATCGCGCCACGACAATAAGCACCAATTCAGATTCCGATTGGCGACATAAAATCCCCCGAATCTCTCCAGATTGATGGGTTTCATCATATCCAGTCAACCCATTGGACACCATCCACCGTTGCATGGCTTGTACAATAGGGTGTAGGTCTTGAGACTGAATCACACACGTTGTAATGGGAATCACATCATGCGACCACTTGGCATAAAACCCCATGCCCGATGCATGAATCGGTAATAATGCTTTGTTTCGGTAGTGCCATGGCTCTACCATCCCAACCATGGGATGAACGGGCATAGACTGGAGCATTCGCTCCACCCGTTGTTGTTTCCAAGCCAATTGCTGACTGTATTCCCACTGTTGCAACTGACACCCCCCGCACTGGCCCACCCATTCACAGCGTGGGATCACCCGATTGGGTGATGGGTTTTGAACCCCCATTAACCGTCCTTTGGAATAACGACGATGAACCTCATTCAGGGTTACGGTAACCCGATCACCAGGAACCCCCCCCCACACACATACCGCCATCCCAGCACAATGCCCAACTGCCTCTCCCTCTGCACCCATGTCGCTTAATAACAACGATATTGTATCCCCCACCTGAGGTAGGATCATGTCAACAAATGCACCAACAAGGCTTTTTGTGCGTGTTTTCGATTTTCCGCCTGATCCAATATAATCGATTGTGGGGAATCCAATACCCCTGAACTCACTTCTGCCCCCCGATGGGCGGGCAAACAATGCATAAACACCGCATGTGAAGGGGCCATGGCCATCACTGATTCCGACACCTGATAGGGCATGAATCGAATCATCCGATCTTCCGCTTCCGTTTCTTGGCCCATGGATACCCATGTATCGGTATAAATCACATCGGCCCAACGAATCCACTCCGCATCGAGCTGATGCCCCACTTGGACCGAATCGCCCGCTTGGGCCACAATAGAGGGTTGGGGAGCATCAGCGGGGGGGGTAATGACCCGAATATTGGCACCACACACCGTGGCCGCCTGAATCAGTGAGTGACAGACATTATTGCCATCCCCAATGTACAACAGGTTTACATTAGTAGACCCAAATACATGGCGAATGGTTACCATGTCAGACAAGGCTTGGCAGGGATGATGTAGATCACATAATCCATTCACAATGGGGACTGAAGCATGCTGTTTCATGGTTAGTAAATCGTGATGATGGTAAACACGGGCAACAATTAAATGACAATACCGAGACAAAACAGCAATCTCGTCTTCGAGTGCTGATAGGGTAAAATTAGAAGAACGCCAATCAATAAACAGGGGAGCGCCCCCCATTTCAGCAATACCCAATTCAAATGACACCCGTGTGCGAGTGGATGTTTTTTGAAATACCAATGCTACTGATTTTCCGTTTAAAGCCCCATGCCCATATTGAGAATCTAATTTGAAGCGGATCCCCTCTTCAATTAAGTGAAGAAACTGCTCATTTGTCACATCGTAAACAGTCAAAAAACCGCAAGGAGATGGTTGGGATCTGCGAACCCATTCCGCTTGTATAAAGGCTAAACTTTCTATTTTTGAATGTTCACTTGACACCGTACACTCCTCAGTCGAGGTTGGGGAGCATATCAGAGTACGCCTGTTGGTGCAAATGATATATTATCGAAAATAGCATTTTAGTGTATAAGGGTTGATTTTTCCGTGTTACGATTTTTGGACTTATGGTATCCCTTTTACATCCCTCGCTTGATTATTCACAATTTTAATCCCCTTTTAATATTTATATGATGTACCGTCAAATTGCATTTTCAGACATTTTATCAACATGCCATACATCCCTACTGGATTTACCAATAACTTGGAACATTATTTATCATCCACGGGCTAAAAAATGTTTTCAAAACCCGCCAGCTACTATTAATGAGATTATGAATCGATTGAGTGCCTTGGGCAACATTATTATTGTTGGGTCATATGTTCAATCTATGTTATCCACACACCATTCAGGACACCCCCCTCAAGACATCGATATTCAACTTCAAGTTGACACACTTCCAACAGATAGCAAAGTTATTGGAACATTATTTCAAGTTGATTTGGCGGAACCCCCATCATTACCAGTGGGGATGGGCGGATGGGAAAAATTCAAAACTGCCAGCTCATTGGTATCAAGCCCACTCAAACTGGCAAGCTTAAGAGATTTGGAAACAAGCACAATCTTTGGATTTACCATGATTTTAAATGGATCAATTGATCATCCCAATGGTATTCAGTCCATTAGCATTGATATTGGGGTTATTGATATTAGCAAAAAAGCCCCTATATTTGATTTTTATCATCACTCTATAGGATGGTCACATCATTCCAAAGAATTTGAGCCAATCATCCCTCAACACTCATCTGAAGAACGATTAAGTTGGATCAATCGTGCTATAACCTTGGAAAAAACAAAAACACTCGAATCTGCTGAAGGAAGTGGGAGATTAATACGATCATTTTGGATGAGATTTTCTAAAGGAATGGCGATTGGATACACCGCCCCGTTATCCGAATGGATAAAAGCGATAGAATCCATTCAATCTACATATTTACATGGACGATTATCAGAATCCGCTATTCACCAACGGATTGCAAAACTACCTCCCTATTCTCATCATTCATATTGCTTGGTCATTCGTCTATTGGGAATTTGGGCTAACATTCCCCATTTACCATGTCCACTTGATATTTCCGCAGATGAAATTATGTTTTATGGACAATCACTTATTCATAAAGAAATCCATCATCCTGGGTTTAATGATGTCGTATCATTAAAAAAACTAATCAAAGACCATCCCGCATTATGGACTCCATTGGTGTGGGATTGGATGAAAATAAATTGGAAAATGATCGCACCTCAAGATTGGGTTATTCATTGTTGGGCTCAAAAAATTCCAAGTAATTGGCAAACATATACCCCCGAAAACTTACCCTTTTTTGATTCATTAGCGATACATGCATTTAAAAATCCAGCCATTCAGCAGTATTTAATCGATGCAATACCGCCAAATCGCATATATAAAAAATGTAAATATTGGACAAGCATGCCCCATTTAGCAGCGTGGGTACGTGATTATCTTAATAAACAAGCATTAACAAAAGAAGTGAAGGAAAATCCCATTGATGAACTTGATAGAAACTTGCGATCAGATCAATTTATGGTTGAGGTACCTTTATTGTGCAAAATCGGGATTGCAAATCTGCCCATGGCTACAGTGAGGGCGTTATTTAGTAAGTTGAATCAACATTTATTATCTTTCAAAAAATCATATCGGAATCAGTTTGATCATATTAAAATTCCCATTGCTGTTTACGCCATGCTTTTGGATGATGAATACAGTGTTAATCATCACAAATTGGAATTAAGCAAATTAGCAGGTTCAATTAGTCAAATGAATGCTCATCATCCACCACTTCATGATTTATTACGTATGATTCGTGACGCCTGTACCGATACCGCATGGGTGCCATTTTTGTTATTACCATTGGATGGGATAGATTTATATACGCATATTAGTTGTGAACTCAATGCCGCAACCTTTAGTCAGCACCCGTTCATCTCGATTAATATGCTTCCTATACTTGAGAAAGAATTAGAAAGCCGCCAAAGAAGTAGTCTCTCCTATCTTATTAAAACAC
>SXXA01000088.1 GCA_005791325.1 Actinomycetota bacterium
AAAAACTCATCGAAAACACTCATTGAAAAATTTCATTGGATTATTTATGTGTTTGGGCTCTTTTTAATTGCTACGGGTATTAAAATGGCTGTAGCAGATGAAAAAGAAACAGATATGACCCAAAGCCCTATTATGAAGGGTCTACGCAAATTAATTCCGGTTACAACGGACTATCATGGACAATCTTTTTTTGTCACACTGAACCGTCGGTTAACGGCCACCCCATTGTTTGCGGTTTTGGTATTGGTAGAAGTGACTGATTTAATTTTTGCGGTTGATTCCATACCCGCTATTTTGGCGGTGTCTCGTGATCCTTTTATTGTGTATACATCCAATGTTTTTGCCATTTTAGGGCTTCGTTCGTTGTATTTTGCATTATCTGGATTTGTGGATCGCTTTTATTATCTTAAACACGCGTTATCTGTCATTTTGGTATTTGTCGGGGTTAAAATGTTGCTTTCAGAGGTTTACAAAATCCCCATTCATTGGTCACTTGGTTTTATATTTTCGGTGTTGGTTGCGGCAGTGGTGGCTAGCTTAATCAAATCCAAATCTGTGTCATCCCAATGATGGGGGGCGTGGTGCCTCCTGGTTGGCGGGATGGGCTGTACCACGATTCGCTATTGTCAGGGGGGGTATTGGGGCGGGTGGTGGATCAATCGAAGCATTTTTATTGGGTGGATGACGGCAATGGCCCGAGTCAGGCGAAAATTGCAGGTCGATTGTTGTTTAAAATGGGCTCAGAATCAGAGTTGCCGGTGGTGGGTGATTGGGTGTTATTGGAACACATGCCCCCACCGTATCATCGGATCAAATCGATTTTACCTCGGTATCGCAAATTGTCGCGAAAGGTGGTGGGGAAGCGAACCAATGAACATGTTTTGGTTAGTAATATGGATCAAATTTTGGTGGCCCATAGTTTAGATGCCACTTTTAATATTCGACGGTTAGAGCGTTTTGTGGCACTGGCCACCGATACCGGTTGTGAGGTGGGGGTGATGCTTACCAAATTGGATTGTTGCGATTATTTGGATGAGGTATGGTTAGCCATTACCCAAAGTGTGTCATCGATCCCTTTATTTAAAGCAAACCCTAGTACGGGGTGGGGTGTTTCATCGATTCAGTCTTGGTTACGTCCTCACCATACGGCTGTCATTATCGGGGCATCTGGTGTAGGTAAAACGACCCTCATTAATCAATTAACCCATCTAAATTTGGCAATAGGGGATGTGAATCAAAAACACAACAAAGGCTTGCATACCACCACCCGTCGTCAGTTGTTTCAATTGCCTAACCATGGTGGGTTGATTATCGATACACCTGGCATTAGAGAAATTCAATTGTGGGATTTAGCGATTGGAATGGATCGTGCATTTTCGGATATTCTGGATTATTCTACACGCTGTCATTTTACCAATTGCCGACACGACACCGAACCTGGATGTGCGGTGCAATTGGCTATCCAATCTGGTCTTTTATCCCCCGATCGATTGGCGCATTTCAAAAAACTGCAATCCGAACAACAAATGCAAGTGGAGCGGCGGCAAGATCGTCCCACCACGATCCAACCATTTTTAAAAAAACATAAAAAGGGGACTAACCAGCGCAAATAATTCAAAATATGATCGATATGGTTCTTTTATATGGGGTATGGGTTCCTTGGGTGGATGTCATGAATAGATCGGTATAGCAGAAAGGATGAGAAGATGCATTTAGATGCGCTTGGAAAAGTGACTGAGATGGCCCGTTCAGTGAGTGTTGCTAAATGTTGGTTTTATGCTGCATTGGGATTCCAATGCTTACTTCCAGTTGGGTATTTGGGTGGGACGAGTGGGCCCATGATTGGTAAAAGGGGTGGCGATGATGTTGTAAATCATCAAGGAGAAGGGGAAAAAAGCTTGGTTCGGGCACCATCTTTTTTGAGACCGTGGCACGAGAGCCAATTTCCTGCCTTATTATCGCAGGTTCATCACATGTCTAAAAATGAGTCGCATCAAAACGACTCACAATCTATGCTGAGTTACGCTCAACTAATTCATACCATGTTGGAACATATATTACCCAAAAAATCGGTTTGGGTTGGATTTGATGATGATGCGGAAATGTTGCCATTGCATGCATATGGACTAATCAATTGTTATCGATCTGGAGATGGGTGCTTAATTGCATTATCCCGTTCTGAAAAATGGATCAACACATTGGCTCATGAGTTGGGGCATGCCTATTGGCATGAGTATCACCCTATTCAGGTACAATCGCCATTACCGGCTTTTTTCCAATTAGAAGATGTGGAATTTATATCGGAAGAATTCGCCAATCGATTGCAAGAAGCGGTTATGTTCAATTGGGGAAATCGGCTTTCATTATGTTTATTTCAGGATTTGAAATGGTGCTCGGGTATCCCTGATGAAAACACATGGGCTCAAAATGCGTGGGTTGATCAAACGGCATTGCAGTACGGCGGTCCGAGGGCGTTTTGGATGGCCATTTTACAATTAAGTAGTACCCTGATTCGCTTGAGTTCCTTGGATGTAATCACAGAGGCCAATCGGGAAGATTTGCGTGAATTAGTGGTATCGGAATTTTTGGGGTTTTTGGGTGCTAATCAAATGGAACCCAAGCGGATGTTTGCGGTCTATCAGCAGGCACTTGTATGGGCAGAACACATCCATCACGAGGTCACGGAATTTGTTAGGGATACCATCCAAGCAGGGGTAGGACCCATTGATGGGGGGAACTTCGCTTCGACCACACGGCTATATCTATCCATGATTCATTTATGCAATCACTTGCTTGATTTTGGCAGGGTGCTTGCTCGCGCTTTCTTTCCTCCAGTGGTGTTTAATCAATTAAAAAAGGGATATTTTGAACTGTTGCCTGATGCGTATCCGCCTCGTATGGTATTCCATCATCAGAGACCCTGATGGGTGGGGTATTGTTGTGAGTGGGATGTAGGGAGCTTTGGGGGGATAGGTCAGTTTTTAAAGTGGGATAGGGGGTAGTGAATCGGATGCTTCTCCCATCCACGATGATAGTGGCCCCACCGTCGGATGCTGACATGGGTGGGCCATATGGTCCATTCAATCGCCCCATCCTGATCCGTACGAAGTGGCATGATCCGATGGTTCATGAGGCGTTTTAAAACAGTGGGGTGGGGGTGGCCATAATGATTATTTTTGCCCACACTTATGATGCCCCATTGGGGAGTGACGGTTTTTAGAAACCAATCATGACTTGAGCTATGACTGCCATGGTGGCCCACATGCAAGACGTGGCTTTGTAGTGTATAACCATATTGTTGCACCAATTCTCGTTCGGCATCTTCCATGGCATCACCGGTAAATAAAAATCGAAGGTTTTGGACTGCTATTTGGATGCATATGGACCGATTATTAGAATCAGGGTGATCTGACAACCCAAGCCACCGGATGTAAACGGGTGATGGCACTTGATGACCAATCCGCCAAATCCGATTAAATGGTGGGGGCTTGATGGGCTGATTGATTTGCTGTTCCAATTGGGGGCTGGGGGATCGTGCAATAATTTGTTGGATGCGGGTATGGGTTAATAATGTGTGGACCCCTGCAATATGATCCATATCATCATGGGTGGCAATAAATGTATGGATGGTGGATACCCCATAATATCTCAAGGCGGGTAGAATCACTTTTTGGGCGTAGTCATCGTCTTGGGCGCCCGGCAAACGATTGCCTGTGTCCATTAAGATGGTGTGTCCATTTGGCGCTATAATTAATGTTGAATCGCCTTGACCCACATCCAAACAGATGATTCGAATGGGTCGATACAATAGCCCCATTCCCACCAAATAGCCCAACCAAATACCCATTAAAGTGCCTGCTATCCATTCTTTTTTGGGAATTTTATTCCATTCAGGGATGACCCATAATCCAATGGCTAGACACCCAATGAGGGGGTGCCATGAAGGCGGTTGTGGAAAGCGCCAATACCCAAGTGGAATATGGCTCCCCCACTTTGCGATCATATTTAAGGCCATAATCCCCAATATACATAATTGAGACAGCCCCTCCCCAATGGCTGGGATTAACCAAGCACCAATGCAGGTCAAAAACCCAATGGGTACCAGCAATTCAATAATGGGGAGCGCCACGGCATTGGTGAGTAGTGAAATGGGGGAAAGATTGCCCAAAGTACCAATTGTAAGTGGGGCAGTAAATATAAATGGGGCTACGATTAACCCAATTTGGGTTCGAATAATAGGATGAATAAAGAGATAACGCTTGGTCAGGTGTTCCTGAATCCAGGGAGCTCCCCATAATAATGAGGCGGTGGCCATCATGGATAATTGTGCCCCACAATCGGATACGCTCATGGGGTCGATTAAGATCATACAGGCACTGGTGATTAATAAACTATGCCATGTGGATAAGGGGTGATGAATGGTGCGGAGCAATAAGGATAATTCACTCATAATAATGGCACGCATAATGGATACGCCCCCCCCACATAGGCAATAAAATAACAAGTTACTAATACTAATGAGTATTAATAAGGCCCATTTTGGGGTTTGAAGCCGAATGAATAACCCCAACTGCAAACCAATTAAAAGGGCAACTTGTGAACCGGATACCACCAATAAATGGGTTAAACCTGATTGGGTGTAATCGTGTTTTATGGTATCTGGGATGTCAGTATCCGCTTCACCCATTGTGAGGGCAATTAACCCATCGGCATAGGGCTGGGGCATGATATAACGTGTGGAATTAATTATTTTTTGTCGGATGGCGGTCATCCAATCTGGAATGGGGTTGACCCAATGATGCCCTTGTATGGTGAGGTGGTGAACCTTGAGTGTGGCGAGAATTTTGTGTCGATGATCCTTTAATCGAGGGTCCCATTCTCCAGGATTTCGAGGTGATGGTTCGGGAAGTGTCTGATATTGAATGTGCAATACACTCCCTTTGGGTACCCATTTTGGTAATAATAGTCGAAAACGGGCGTTGCTTTCTTGGTCAAGTGCCAGTGCCACAACGCGTTGACGGGGGGTGACATGAACGGATTCCACCATCACCCTTCCGGAGCAATTGGGGGGTCGATCGAATAAGGGGGGGTGTAATAAGCCCATGACCCCACATCCAATAACCATTCCCAAGCCACTATGGGTAATAGAATGGTGGTTAATACGATGGATACCATATATTAATATAGGTGCCATTAGTATCCAAATAAACCAGCCCAGTATACTTTGACTAATAATGGCGGATCCCGTACCAATGATCCCAACAGCCATCCATACAATGATCATAACCCACCCCCTTATTGTGGGGTTATACCTTATTTTTTAATTTCGCAAAAGATAGAAAATACAGAAATGGGTATACCTTGGCACGGTGATAAAACGATGCGATGCCTAGAAGATGAGCGGGGGTGAAGCCGGAGGGTTATTGCTTGCGAAACGATTCCAAACGCAACCGACGAGAGGGGTGACGTAATTTTCTAAGTGCTTTTTCTTCGATTTGACGAATCCGTTCACGGGTTACATTGTATACCCGACCCACTTCTTCTAGTGTGCGGGGGCGACCATCGTCAAACCCAAATCGTAATTTTAAAATCATTTGCTCGCGTTCGGTTAAAATGCCCATAGATTTTAATAATTCTTCTCGTAAAATATTGCGCATGGTGACATGATCTGGGGATTCCAAATTTTTATCTTCAATAAAATCTCCCAATTGCGAGGAATCTTCATCCCCAATGGGCATTTCAAGAGACAATGGGATTTGGGAGTATTTTCGAATGGCCACAATATTTTCAAGTGGGATATCGGTACGCTCGGCCACTTCTTCATCGGATGGTTTGCGACCCAATTCTTGCATTAATACGCGGGACACTTTTTTTACTTTGTATATGGTTTCCACCATGTGCACAGGTACCCGAATGGTTCGCGATTGATCCGCAATGGCACGGGTAATCCCTTGTTTAATCCACCATGTGGCATAGGTTGAAAATTTAAATCCTTTGGTATAATCAAACTTTTCGGCCGCCCTGATTAATCCGGTGTTACCTTCTTGAATCAGGTCTAAAAATAACAAGCCTTGGCCGGTGTATTTTTTTGCAATTGAAACCACCAATCGCAGATTAGCATTAATGAGATCTTGTTTGGCATATTCATCCCCATTTGCAACACGGCGGGCCAATTCAATTTCTTCTTCTTGATTTAATAAATTAATGGTACCAATTTCACGCAAATACATTTTAACGGAGTCATCTAAATCAATGGTTCGCTCAATCTCGGCGACGGGGCGAGGTTCTTTTGGTGCATCTTCTTCGGTGTCGCTGATTGCTTCGGGTGCTGTCTCTCCATTGCCATCTAATATTTCTTCAATATCATCCAGAATGCCTTCTTGCCGATCAAACGATACAATGATTTCATCGGGGCTTAAAAAGCCGGATTCTTCAGATATATCTCGTAGTTGATCTAGTTTGGTTCGGGCTGATTCTTCATCAAATTGTACTTGCATGTCACACCTTTGGGTTATAATTTTAGTGGCCAGTACTACCACTTGGTTTTGCTTGAACCAAATGGTTATATGCATTGTGGTAGGAATAAATTTCGATTTTAAACGATAGTGCCATATTTAAACAAGTCGGATGATCGGTGTTCGCTCCCTTGATTAGTCGGGTTGTCGGAATGTATCCTACCATCATGACCAAACTTGTTTATACACTTATCGGTTTTTTGATTGGATTAATTTCAGTTAGTTTTGGATGGGCTGTCATAGCATCATCGTCATCGGTTGTGTTTGTGCCATCCCATGACGGTTGGGTTTCGTTAATGTCTGGTGCCGTTCGTGATGCGAATGGGTATCGAAATGAATCCAAGTCGGTGTTATTTGATTGGGTGGATGTTTTGGATGCGGACGTTGCGGTATCTGTTCAAATTCTACCTGATAGCTGGTTTCGGTATCGGGTTACTGTGACGAATCGATCGGCTTACCCCCTTCGAGAGTGTCGACTATTGGTGGGCAAACAGGTTCGACGGGTGTCTGATGGTTGGATCCACGATCGAGATGCGGTGGCGCGGCAATGGAATCAAGTAGATGGGCAACTGCCGTATCAAGTGCTTATACAAGTAGGGAGTCGTTCAGGTACGGCCAATTTGAGTCGCTTTGGGTTAATGCCATCAGCGTCGATTCAATTGGAATTTGAATCGCCGGATCCACCACGTCCATCATGGGCTTTGTTGCGTGCGGATGGGTGGGTGTACAACCGTGTCACAGATCGAATGGGGGTGGCCCCCCAAAACGCATTTGTTCGAATCCCTACTTTATTGCCGGTGAGCGTGGTCACGTCACCAGCGGTGTTTTTGGATACCTTGTTATCAACATTGGTTAATAACGATTGGTTAAGAAAGGATATGTTGGTAAACCCGACCACCCGGCTTCGGTGGTATCATGATTTGGCTAACAGTTTTAATCGACCCACTCATTCAAAGGTTGTACAAGATCTGATCAGTGAACTTCAAGAACAAGCAGCCTCCTCTCCCCTTCGGGATATGGCGTTGGCCAACTTGATGTATTATCATCAGGTGATGATTCCCACCCCCTCTTTAGGGGAGAGCCCTTCAGCTAATTTTCGGTAAGTATAATGATAGTATAACCCTCATGCCTCATGAGCGGATGAGAAAGGTAACCCGATGCCCCCGACGTTGATAGATGGTAAAGCAATGAGCGATTCCTTGTTATTAGAATTAACCCAAACGGTTCAGCAATTTCGAGCCAACACGGGGCGAGATCCTGGGTTGGCGGTGGTATTGGTTGGTTCGAATGCTGCCTCGCAATTTTATGTAGAGGCCAAAAAACGAGCGTGTCATCGGGTTGGTATAACCAGTTACGATTATCGCTTGGCAGCCAGTGATGGGCAAGGGGCTTTATTGGAGCTCATTGATCATTTAAATCAAGACCCCGACATTCATGGGATATTGGTTCAATTGCCACTTCCTAAAGGGTTTGATGAGCAATTGGTGATTGAGCGAATTCAGCCAAGCAAAGATGTGGATGGGTTTCATCCCATGAATTTGGGTCGGGTGTTTCAGGGGTTATCTGGTTTTCGGTCATGCACCCCATATGGGGTCGTTCGTTTGTTGGAGCACCAAGGGATTGCCACCGCGGGGGCCCATGTGGTGATTGTGGGTCGGAGTAATATTGTGGGGAAACCGTTGGCTGCATTGCTTGTTCAAAAAGGTGTGGATGCAACGGTGACATTGGCCCATTCCAAAACCCGTCATTTGTCACATGTGACCCAATCAGCGGATATTTTGGTGGCAGCGATTGGGGTGCCGGAATTTATTACAGGAGCGATGGTGAAAGAGGGGGCAGTGGTGATAGATGTTGGTATTAATCGAATTGAAGATCGGCGACAACCCAAAGGGTATCGTATTGTAGGGGATGTGGATTTTGATTCGGTTTCCCCTCGATGTTCGGCCATTACCCCTGTTCCCGGTGGGGTTGGCCCCATGACCATAGCGATGTTGTTGAACAATACAGTGGAAGCTGCTCGTTCACATGCTGGGATTTAGGGTTGAATGGCAACAGGGTGCGGTGATACGGATTCGATTGGCCAATGGATCCGCGACACTTTCCCTGCAAGACATTAGTCAGTTGCCCTTGTCTCAATTGGATTGGTCGAGGGTGACCCCTGCCCAAAAACGGGTATATTGGGTATTGGCACAGGTTCCAATGGGGCGAGTGGTAACCTATGCCCAATTGGCTCAAATGGTTGGAATGAGCAATGGGGCGAGATGGGTGGCAAGATGGATGGCCCGCAACCCTTTTTTGGGGCGAATACCGTGTCATCGGGTGGTATTGTCGACGGGTAAGGTGGGCGGCTATCAATATGGCGAGTCGGCTAAGCAATGGCTATTGCAACAAGAATATGATCTTATATCGAGTAGGGGATTGGCGCAGATACAAGGAGAGGATGTATGACAGGTTGGACCAGCACTGAGATACGAGAGGCGTTTTTGGGTTTTTTTTCTAAGCATTCACACCACGTGATTCCTCACTCCTCCTTAATTCCAAATAATGATCCAACGTTGTTATTTATTAATTCAGGTATGGCCCCATTAAAGTCATATTTTACGGGTGAGCAAACACCACCCCATTCCATGTTATGTAATGTTCAGCCGTGTATTCGCACGATAGATATCGATGACGTTGGGGACCGGCATCATTTAACGTTGTTTGAAATGTTAGGGAGTTGGTCAATTGGGGATTATTTTAAAGATCGTGCCATTGAATTGGCATTTGAGCTACTAACCACTGTGTTTAAGTTCCCATTGGAGCGGTTGTATGTAACCGTGTATGAAGGTCATTCAGAATTTAACTTACCAGCTGATCACGAGTCCGCGGCTATTTGGCGGCGGGTTGGAATACCCGAATCGCATATTGTTTGGCAACCCCATTCGGATAGTTTTTGGGGCCCATCGGGTGAAACCGGACCTTGCGGGCCTTGTACAGAGGTGTTTTTTGATACGGGTGATGAGCATGGTGTGTCGTATCATCTTAGTGGTGTATTTGATACCAAACGCTACATTGAGATTTGGAATGCAGGGGTATTTATGGAGTGGTTTAAGTCTCATAACGGTTCTTTTTCACCCCTATCCATCAAAAGTGTCGATACCGGATCGGGTCTCGAACGAATGGCCATGGTTTTAAATGGGCATTCATCCGTATATGAAACTGACTTATTGTCCACGCTCATACAAGTGATTAGACAGCAAATGCCCGCACATGTGCCGGATCAATCCCTTCGCATTTTAGCCGATCATATCAAAGCGGCTTCATTTATTATGTCGGAGGGGATTGCCCCATCTAATGAGGGACGTGGCTATATTGTTAGGAGGCTGATTCGTCGGTGTATGGGAACAGCAGCACGTCTAGATACCCACTTGGATGGGGTGGCTGCTATTCGGCAAGTGGTTCAGCAAATGGGGTCTACGTATCCCCTTTTACGTCAGTTTGAAGATCAAATTATGGGGTGGTGGAATCAGGAGAATGAGACTTTTTCGTTGGCATTGCGGGAGGGTCTTATTCGATTAAATGAACGACTGCACCTTCATACGGGGTCTGTTTTTTCTGGTAAAGATGCCTTTGATTTGGTATCAACGTATGGTATTCCCTATGACATGGTGAGGGATTCACTCGCCCAACTTGGTAAACAGGTTGATCAGGCGTCTTATGATGAAGCGGTGGCAGAACATAAACAGGTGTCTAGACAGTCAAAATTGACAATATCAGGTATGAATGGGGGGGGCATTGATGGTATTCGCCAGCTTGCTGTTACGATGCCAACAGCCTTTGTGGGGTACGAATTAATGGGGTGTGAGGCTGAAGTGATGGATGTGTTTCCTGTTGAAGGGCGTGGTTGGGGGTTGGTCACAACCCAAACATGTTTTTATGCGGAATCGGGGGGGCAAGTGGGTGATGTGGGGGTGATTGAATCGGATCACGCCGTTTTTCGCCGTCG
>SXXA01000089.1 GCA_005791325.1 Actinomycetota bacterium
AGGCTTTTTAATCACTATTTGGTAGCGGGGAGAGGATTCGAACCTCTGACCTTCGGTTTATGAGCCCGACAAGCTACCACTGCTCCACCCCGCGGTGAAGAATTCAGATTACCACAAGCCCATTATCCAAGCAAGTATTAGACACATTCCACATCAGCCCACAGTGCCAAATGATCTGAACAATCCCGATTGGGCAAACACCCCATCGTTTGAATACGTCCTCCCATTATTCCAATATAACTTAATTGTCGGGTTGGTGCTTGGGCGGGAAAATCACAGTGTTCAATGCCGAATTCAAACCCCCGATGACGCAATAATTCGATGGTGGGATCATTGCCATAATTAATATTGGGTTCATCGTCAAAATATCGTTCAGTCCCCAATGTAACGGGGAGCGCATTTAAATCTCCCAGAATCATGCACCGCTGATGGGGGGGAATGGATTGAATAATGGCATGTATTTGCCGACGTCTCGTGGGGGGATGAAAGGCCTCTAAGTGAGTATGAATAACCGTCATGAGTGTCTCACCCAACCGTAGAGTGATGGTTTGGAATACCCGATCGAGTGAAAATGAGTTTATTACCCAGGACTGATCCTCTCGTTTTCCCAATGACACAGTGCTGGCAGATTCAATCGGATAGCGACTGAGGATCAACTGACCCGCCCATACCATTCCAAAGTGGTGGCAGGGATTCCAAGAATAGGGAAAGGGAACCCAAGGATGTCGCCACGTTGTGGCCCAATGATAATAGGGATACATGGCCATAAAAGACTGCGCTTGATCCACAAACCGTGATCGAAATGAGAATCGATCAACTTCCTGTAACCCCACAATATCTGGTTGAAGCGTGGTCACGTCCTCTTGAATAAGGGCCAATCGTTTCTGAATGGTGGAACGGGAACGACACACCGGATTTAATCCATCGTTCCCACCACAAAACCCAATATTATAGGTTAAAACCCGAATCGATTACCCCTTTTTAATAATGACTCGCCAATACCCCTCCTCGGCGATACGCTGAACAATTTGATGCCCTTCATTTAGTTTTTCAACCGAACCAGGTACATTTTCAATGGGTTCTCCATTATCCAACCACACTTCTAATTGTTGACCGGATGCAATACCATCCAGTGCCAATCGGGTTTTAACAAAATTAAGTGGACAGGCAACCCCACGAAAATCTTTAATTAATGATGAGTCTGGTGTTGGGGTAGACGGGGCTTTGTCGGCAGGAAACCGCAATGAATCATCCATACTTTTGTATAATTTAATCATTTCATCCCCCAATAAATACACCAGGGCTCGATGATCATTTAAATAGGCATGGTGAGACAAACGTGCCGCAAATACCAACTCTTTAAATTGATCAGAAATTAACCCCGCTTCAATAAAATGTTTGACAAAATAATCGAAAATGGCCCCATTGTCGTGGGCTTCAATGCCACGGGCAATTAATAACATCCGAGATGCTGAAAATACAATCGACCATAATGCCGCATCAATGGCCGCTTGATCGGTGGCATTTTCAATGGCATCTTTGGCTTCAGTAATGGTTTTAACATCCACTTCAATCATATCAAACATACCAGCCGAGCATTCAGCCTTACCCAATCCCACCAACGAAAAGAAATCCGCCGCTCCCCAATCCCGAAAATACTCAGGATTTTGTTCAAAACTGGGGATACTGGCATATTTTTCACATAAGGTTTTAATGTCTTGTTCACCCTGAGCATCAACATATGCATCAAACGTGGGGTATTTTGATTTGAGTGGAATATAAATATCCAACAAGTCATGAACAAAATGGGGAACGTCATGAGATGCCACTTCCCCCAAACGTTTTGCAAATCGTGTTTCACCCTCTCGACGAATGGCCCCAGCGACCACCCAATAGGCCGGTAACATCCGGCCATCTTTACGAGATACCTTACCAAAAAAACCAATATCAGCCGCATGGTGCATACCACATGTATTGGGACAACCTGACATATGAATTTTAATCTCTGGAATAGCATCCAAATCCAAGGTGGATTGGGCCAATCGGGCTTGAATTTCGGGGGTGGCACCACGGGGCAAACAAATACCCAGCTTACAGGTGGCTGCACCCGTACACGCAATCATGTTACTCACCATTCGTGGTAAATCCAGTTGGGTTTTAATGGTTCTAAGGCCCTCATAAATGGTGCCCAAATAGGCATCTGGAATGTTTCGGATATACAAATTTTGATCCGTGGAAAGCCGAATGGTGTGATCCCCAAATGGGGCTAGTAAGTCGGCTAATCGGGTGGCATCCTCATTTAAAATATCCCCCAAATGCAAGGGAACTTTAATGAGGGATGCCCCCGGTTGTTTTTGTGGGGTTACATACCGTTTTTTCCATAAATGAAATTCGGGGGTATCCACCTGTTTGGGTGGGAAATCAGGGGTTTGGGGCGCATCGGTAATGGTGGGCAACACCAATTCCAATCCGGGGGTTTGTTTAACCACGGCCCACTCGTCGGCCACATATTGTTCAAATCGCTCAGGCCCTATTTTTTCATACAAAAAGCGGATTCGATTTTCGTGCTTATTCTTTCGATTACCATGCTTATCAAACATTAATTTAATCGCTTTGGTCACGTAATACACATCGGTATCGGGAATCCATTCATGTAACACGTGCCCCAAAATTGGTTTCGCGCCCATCCCTCCGGCTACGTACACTTTAAACCCCTTTTTACCATCTTTCATTTTGGCAATGAAGCCAAGGCAATGAAAGCAAGCATGGGCATTATCAGATGGATGGGATGAAAAGGATATTTTAAATTTACGGGGTAATGTCCAAGAATCAGCCTCACGAATCAGACGGTTGGTTAGGGCCACCACATACGGGGTGGTGTCAAACGCTTCGGTTGGGGATACGCCAGCATCGGGGCTGGTTACAATGTTACGAATGGTGTTACCGCCACCGCCTCGGGGTGATAAGCCTACGTCCAATAAACCTGAAATAACCGGTAACACATCATCAATATCCACATAATGCAACTGGGTTTCTTGGCGGGTGGTCACATGAAACTCATGGGCCCCATATTGTGCCGATAATTCCCCAATGCGTTTTAACTGGGTGGGGGTAATACCGCCGGCGGGGTTGCGGATTCGTACCATGTGGGTACCTTCTTTGCGTTGCTCGTAGATACCATACGCGACGCGAACCGCCCTAAATTGAATGGGATTCAGGGTGCCAGATTTAAATTTGTCGATACTTTCAGACAGGTGGGCCGTATCAGGGGCGAGTAAGTCAACAGGGGGCTCATAATATTGGGTCATGATTGTCACCTCAGGTTAAACCCTAGTTTTAAAGTAGGGTAAGTAGATTAATGCTATTTTACAAGGATTGGGAAGAGTATGGAAGGGGTAGGTTTTCGGATGGGGATATCACTGTGGGGGATGCACACCCAACCCTGCCAAGGTTGCTCAGTGACAACCCCTCCCTAACCCTCCCCTAAAGGGGAGGGAATATGAATATAAATGTGGGGACCTTCGGTCCCCACTCCCCTCAACCAAGGGCTTCGCCCTTAGGAACCCATCCGAATAGGGATTGGAATGGGATGGGGATATCACTGTGAATGCTGCACACCCAACCCTGCCAAGGTTAACGATGCTTTATTCCGATGCCGATAACATTGCTTCCCACATTGGGAACTCCATCAATGATGCTACAATCAGTCGTAAATCAAAGAAGTTTATCACCTTATCTAGAGCCCCAGAGTCTGAGTTGGCAATATCAAATTAAAAAATTGAGTGCAATTTATAAAATGTTTTTTTCGATAACTATTTGTGCCCATATTCTAAACATAATTTTTAAAAATCAGGGTTCTCATGTGTAACAGCATTCATACATTTAATCAATCTGTGTCTTCTTTACCCCGTGAATTGAGCCAAATACCTACATATTTGGATGATATACAGAAAGCTATTTTAGGGGTCTCGCCAAATAATGCTAACTATACCGTATCTCCGGCTCCATCTGCCCCTTTACTTTCGGATCTATTACCCCCTTCCCTTTCGGCTCCATCTGCCCCTTTACTTTCGGATCTAGTACCCCCTTCCCTTTCGGCTCCATCTGCCCCTTTACTTTCGGATCTATTACCCCCTTCCCTTCCGGCTCCATCTGCCCCTTCCTTTCCGGCTCCATCTGCCCCTTCCTTTCCGGCTCCATCTGCCCCTTCCTTTCCGGCTCCATCTGCCCCTTCCTTTCCGGGATTA
>SXXA01000090.1 GCA_005791325.1 Actinomycetota bacterium
TCGATATAAAATCAAGCGAAATGAAGGGGTTGTGATTATTAAAGTAGCAGACAACAGTATTGCTCAAAAAGCAGGCTTGAAAGAAGGCTCCGTCATTTTAGAACTCAATGATCACCGAATATCCTCGCTATCTGATTACCAACATGCCTTGGCAAAGCTTGGTAACCCCTCGCGCGTGGTGATGGCCATTGCCTCGGGACGCTATGCTGAATTATATGTCCTGCCAGTCAAATAACATACGCTAGCTATAAAGTGGCCTGCAATTCATAAACATACACCATGACCCCGTCGCTCAAGTCACTTTGATCGATGGGGTGATTGGGGGGGTTATCAATACCATATAATTCCGGAATATAGTGCAGTAAATCCGAAAAATAGATGAGTTGATTTTTTAACATGGCCGCATCAACAAACCGTTGTAAAAAATGAATTCGCGTGGGGAATGGAAGAGCCGTCTCCATTAATTGGCGTCGATACAAGCGATCTGATAATAAAAATAATAGTGAACGATACTGAAATAAATAGCGAATTGTAGATACTACTTGGTCCGGATCAAAAGGCCCAAATAAACATGGAATGGCATGCCGGTTTGCATGTGCAATAAATGGGACCGGGTCCAGCTGAGTCCCCCAAAATAAAATCGATGAATACGGTATGTATGGCACCATCGATTCCAAAATCAGGGGAAGTTGGGGATGATGCGTATTAATAATCAGCAAATCAATCACCGAGGACCGGCAAGCCATTTCTGCCATTTGTAAGGTATGGGCCAACAAAGCCGAATACGACTGCGATTGTAAAAATTGGTGTAACTCAATCGTGGATGTAAACGACGGTGCCGAATCCAAAATTAATACAGACCCCTTGGGTTTACTAAAAAACGGCGTGAGCCAATAAGCAAGATCAATTGGATGGGGGTGATTAGCAGGGGTAACAAATGAATCTTGTAAAATTTCTGGGTGATCGGGAATCATGCTAAGAATGGCCTGAATCAACTTAAAATTACTTTCCGTGTCTCGCAAACATGATTGTCCCACCTGACGCAATTCATCGGGGGATATGGGTCGAAGCAAGCAAGTTGTGGCACCACTTAAATATGCAAGCTGAATAATAGGGGTGTCCCTCGAATCACACATCACACATATATCCGGAATCGGGGTCACCTTTAAGATGGCTCGAATCCAATCGGCCACCCCCTGTTGGGTTGGCGTCATTTGCTCATTGTAATCTATCACAATAAATCGAATTCGCTGGCTAATTCGGTATAACATCTCAAGCATATCCGCACCATTTTCAAAGGCCATTACCTCATATTCGGTTTGCAAGGCATTCTGCATCATGCGCCTTGATTCCCAATCAGCTGTAACCACCATTGCAACCGGCATTGTTGACATACCCAGTATTACTCAATTCATCGCTTACAACATCACGTCACTGCCACTATGTTGTTGTTTTATCCAACCATCATGTCACCCCCGAATCACCAAATCCCCTAAACCCACTCAATATGACTTATTTTGCCTTAATTGATACTAGATTGACAATACAAAAAGTCACCAGTCAACATCCCTCACCCGCCTTCCGCTACCTCATAATCCCGTAACAGTTGTGTAATGCTATTCAAAAAAACAGGCCAATTATACGGATACGCCTGTACCTCGTCATATACAGCGATTGGGGGCGCCAATGGAGAACGTGTAATTAAAAGAATACCGCCACCATGGCTGGCCCGTTTAAATGCATAACAACACGCCTGTAATGACCCCCCTCCTACCCAATCATGGATCATCATGGCATCAAAATCGAATGAGGATGATCGGATATAGGTCATGGCCTCTGGAATGGTGCGAGCTTGTTGAATCGACACACCCAATAAGGCACGCCAAATGGCAATCGGCACCGAATGATTATCCACCAATAATAGCGATGTCCGACGTCTTTGCATAAACCCACCCTCTCATTTGCCCATTTTGATATCCATGCGACCAATATAAATTATTTTAAAAACAAATAAAAATATATTTTATATGATATTTTATGTCAAATTTGAATTTTTTGGAATTAAGATGGCAAAGCGATCATGCCCTGCCAAATCGGGTTTAATATCAAGCATAAAGGGGATCGACGTGGCCAGATGTCGAATGGCATCGCCCTGATTAAAGCCGATTTCACATAACAAGGGTAGTTGATGGCGGTTGGCGATCGCCATTAATTTTTTATAAAAAAACAACCCATCTTGTTTGCCATCCAATGCTTGCTTGGGGTCCAATTGTTGAACACTATCGGATAGATGTGGCAAGTCATGGGTGGGAATATAAGGCGGATTTGACACAATAAGGGTGTTGGGGGTGCAGACCTGTTCATACCCTGTTTGGGGATGAAAAAAAGAACCCAACAAACATTGAAAATTAGAACAAGGGTGGCGAGAGTGATTTTGCTTGGTTAGTGCAATGGCTCGTTGACTAATATCCCATGCCGCCACCTGAATATGGGGGTTCTCAAGCGCCAAGCTCAAGCCAATGACCCCCGAACCCGCTCCGAGTTCAATCACCGTATCAATGGGGTATTGACGAATGAACTGGCACGCCAAGTCAACCAACCACTCTGTTTCTACACGAGGTAATAACACCCCACGCTGAATGTAAAAAGAGCGATTATAAAAAACGATTTCCCCTAATAAATAATCGATAGGGTGCCCTTGTTGAAGCCATGAAATCGCTTTTAACAGACGTTTTCGCTCGTTAAAGGTGGGTGGGGAGCCTTGACAGTAGTGGGGCGATAAACGGGTGATTAACTGAATCAATGACCTGCGTGGGACCCCATAAGTTGTGTGAAGGGCTTGTATGAGTGCGTTCCAAGTAGGCTGGTTTTTAATCGAGCTTACTAAGTCGTTCCATTTGATCATTTGAGATCAACCCATCAATAATTTCGTCCAATCGACCATTCATAAACTCATCCAAATGATGAACTGACATATTGATACGATGATCCGTCACCCGATTTTGCGGGTAATTATACGTACGAATTTTTTCCGATCGATCCCCACTACCCACCTGTTCTTTACGAATACTGGCCTCAGCATGACGTTGTTCTTCTGATTCTTTTTCCATTAATCGAGTGGTTAAAATACGCAAGGCTTTATCTTTGTTTTGAAATTGAGAACGCTCATCTTGGCACACCACCACCAAACCGGTGGGAAGGTGGGTAATACGAATCGCCGAGCTGGTTTTGTTAACATGCTGCCCACCCGCACCCGATGCACGAAAGGTATCAATTTTAAGATCCTTGGTGTCCACTTTAATATCAATGGCATTTGCCTCAGGCAAAATGGCAACCGTGGCAGCCGAGGTATGAACCCGACCGGATGCTTCGGTATCAGGAACCCGTTGTACACGATGGGTGCCACTTTCGTATTTAAGGCGACTAAATACATTGGCACCTTGAATCGAAAATACAATTTCTTTAATGCCGCCCAGCCCGGTCGAGGTCTCTGATAAAACCTCTATTTTCCAACCCCGTTGATCGGCATATCGTTGGTACATTCGAAATAGATCCGCCGCAAACAATGCCGCTTCATCACCACCTGTTCCCGATCGAATTTCCAGCATGGCATTTTTTCGGTCATTGGGGTCTTGGGGAATTAAAAAGAGTTTTAAGGATTGTTCAAAGGCCATCCGCTGATCATCTAGAAGGTTCAATTCAGAGCGGGCCATATCTTTTAATTCAGGGTCTTTTAATAAGTCCGTCGCTTCTTGAATAGATTGCAAACAGTCTCGATATTGATGATAAGTTGCAATGGCCGGTTCCAATTCAGAATGGCGTCGCAACAACTCATGATACAAATCCCGATTTGACATAATATCGGGATCCGAAATTTTTAACTCAATGTCCCGATAGGATGCCTCTAAATCGAGAAATCGTGCCAACA
>SXXA01000091.1 GCA_005791325.1 Actinomycetota bacterium
ACGGTATAATCGCTGTTACGCCATATCATGAAACCCCTGAATTAAGTCGTCCTTATTTTAGGGAAACGTGTCGACTATGGCAGTTTCTTTCTTCCATTTATCCAGATTGTCGGGAACTCAGCATGGGCATGAGTCATGATTATCATGTGGCGATTGAAGAAGGGGCAACCATGGTTCGATTGGGTTCCGTATTGGTAGAATCGTGACTAAATAACAGAGGAGGCAACATGACACTTGGTCAAAAAATGAAGGATTTTTTTGGATTTTCGGAAGAAGAAGAGTTTGAGAATGAGTCTCGTCCAATTCCACCCCAGCCCACCCCTATTCGAGCGGGTAAACCCCTTATTTCAGTATCCACCACGCGGTCTTTTCCATCGGCTGAAATTAAGGTGGAAGAACCGCGCATATATGAGGATTCATTACAAATAGCCACCCATTTGCGAGAAAATAAACCGGTTATCATTAATTTAAAGCATTTGGATACCCAGTCGGGCAAGCGACTCATTGATTTTGTGTGTGGGACAGCGTACGCAATTAATGGCCACATGATGAAGATTGGTGAAAATATATTTTTATTTACGCCGGCCAGCGTTTTGATTGAGTCAGGTGAAAAATCGGCTTTGGAACGTGGCATTAACCAAGAGGAACGCGAAACCTTTTTCCGTCGTCAGCCGTTGTAATTATGACGTTTCACTGGATGGCATTGATGACGACCGTTCAAACCTTAAGGGGCCCCAATGGGTGTCCGTGGGATCGGGAGCAGACATTGGCTACCTTATCTCCTTATGTGATTGAAGAGGGATATGAGTTAGCGGATGCCATGCTGGAAGGGGACCCAAGTCATTTAAAGGAAGAATTGGGGGATGTTTTGTTTCAGGTGATGTTGATCGCGCAATTGGCATCAGAGGAGGGTTGGTTTGGATTGGATGATGTGGCCCAAACAGCCAATGACAAAATGATTCGACGGCACCCCCATGTATTTGGAGATACCAAATTGTCCACATCAGAGGATGTAATTGCCCAGTGGGCCAGCATTAAAGCGAGTGAAAAAATAGGGCAGCCACGGCATCCCGTGCAAGCCATTCCGCGCCAATTGCCAGCCTTGCAACAACAGGCCAAATTGCAAATGATGGCCCAATCAATGGGTCTGCCCACGCCAGCGGGGGATACCCCATCGATCCAAGCGTGGGTCGACCAATTGGAGGCGGGGCCTAATGAGGCGGTGGTAGGTGGGCTACTAAGGGAAGTGGTGGCGTTTTGTGTTCACCATGACATGCAACCAGAATCGATTGCATCACGGATGAATCAGCTTGATCGGGAGGCCATTCTGGCCCATTCTTCAGACCCATTAGAAGGGGTGGTTTAACATGGGATATTTGGCAACGTTTTTAGCATTTAATCTCATTATTTTTATTCATGAGATGGGGCATTTATGGGTGGCCCGTTGGGGGGGAATCGCAGTTAGTGAGTTTTCCATTGGGATGGGGCCTCGGTTGTTCCATTTTACCATTCGATCGATTCGGTATTCATGGCGATTATTTCCCATTGGTGGGTCGGTTCAAATTGTGGGAATGGGGGATGAAGACGAGATTGCAGAAAATGGAACGTCGTATCGCCAAACATCCGTGTGGCGGCGATTTTTAGCGGTGATTGCGGGCTCTGGGGCCAATATATTGTTGGGATTTTTGGTATTTCTGGTTTTGTTTAGTGTGGTTGGTATTTTGTCGCCTACCAACAAAATTCAATCCATTCGTCCCCATACGCCAGCCAGTGAGTCATTGCAGGTGGGGGATGTTATTCTGGCGATGAACGGCAAGCAAGTGACCAATGTCGAAACGGATTTAATTGCCCCGTTGCAAGCATGGGGGCGTCGACCATTGAATTTAACCATTCAACGACAGGGGGATATTCAGATGGTGTCGCTAACCCCTATTCAACAACGGAAACGGACGGTGATTGGGGTTGAATTTGGATTGCAAAAAATACCTGGCACCACCCGCCCGTTATCCGTATTGCAGCATGCAACCATGATGACGTGGCATACATCCGTTCGAAGTATTCAATCGATTTATTGGTTAATAACGGGTGCGGTGTCACTGAATGACGTAACGGGAGTAGTGGGGATGGTTCAGGTAGGGGCTTACGGGTATAACAGTGGATTGGTTCAATTTTTGTCGTTATTGGCCGTGATTAGTATCGGGTTGGGGGTGGTTAATTTATTGCCCTTACCGGTATTAGATGGGGGACATGTGGTGCTTTTGGCTTTGGAAGCCATTCGCAAGAAACCATTGCCTTTGGCCATCGAAAATAAAATTGCGTCTGTTTTTTTTGCGTTATTAATGGGTTTAATGGTACTTTTCTTATTCAGTGATATTCGACTATGGAATCAACGACACCAACAATTTTCAACCAATCGGGCACAACCATGACATTATTTAACACTCATTTTTTAACGGAACTAGCCAGCTCCATTCGATCGTTATCGATTGATGCGATTGACACAGCACGATCGGGACACCCTGGTTTGCCATTGGGTTGCGGGGATATTTTTTCAGTATTATATGGCCACTTTTTGACCATTCATCCAATGTACCCCAATTGGATTAATCGTGATCGCTTTGTGTTATCCGCCGGACATGGTTCGGCGGGGTTATATGCCGCCTTGCACTTGTCGGGCTTTAATGTGTCACAGACGGATATTCAACGGTTTAGGCAATTGCATTCCCCCACGGCAGGGCATCCTGAATACCGCGAAATAGATGGCATCGAAACCACCACCGGGCCGTTGGGGCAAGGATTGGCCACGGCGGTGGGTATGGCTCTACAGGGTAAACATTTGAAAGCCACATGGCATGAGTCGATTGACTATCAAGTGGTGGTCTTGGCGGGGGATGGGTGTTTGATGGAGGGCGTGTCAAGTGAAGCATCCTCCTTGGCAGGGCATTTGAAGTTGGATAATTTGGTGGTGATTTATGATGCCAACTCGATTTGTTTAGATGGTCCCATTTCAGAATGTTTCACCGAGGATGTGGCAGCGCGATATCAAGCGTACGGTTGGCATGTGCAATCGATTGATGGCCATGATCTATCGGCCATTGGGGAAGCATTGGGGTCTGCTCGCCAGCATCAGGGCCAACCCACTTTAATTATTGCAACCACCATTATTGGGAAGGGTTCTCAGGTGGCCGGCTCAAGTGAGGCGCATGGTAAGCCACTGGGCGCGGTTGAAAGTCGTGCAACCAAACAGCGTTTGGGGATTCCGGATAGTCCATTTTGGGTTTCGGAGCATGTGGCGCCAGCGATGGCCGCTCATCATGCCAACGTTGAGGCCAAGATTCAGGATTGGAATCGCCGAATCGCTGCGGCGGGTTGTTCGTTGCCCCCCTTGGCGTCTGAACATCCACAGTTGGCTACAACGTTGGCGGCGATTGAATCGATGACCATGCCATCGGGCTCAGCCACTCGTGTGGCGTCCCATCATGTGATTCAACAGGTGGCCACCTTATACGATCGGTTAATTGGGGGGTCGGCTGATTTATCCTGTTCTGATAGCACATGGATGAAGGGTCATTCGGCCATGACTGCTGATGATTTTAGTGGCCGAAATATCAAGTTTGGGGTTCGAGAATTCGCAATGGGTGCGATGGCATCTGGATTGGCTTTGGGTGGCATGTATCGGCCATTTTGTGGCACTTTTTTAACATTCTCTGATTACATGAAGAATGCCATTCGATTGGCCGCCATGATGAAGTTGCCGGTCATTTATCAATTAACCCATGATAGTATTTTTTTAGGCGAAGATGGTCCCACCCACCAGCCAGTGGAGCATTTGGCCAGTTTGCGATCCATTCCACAGTTAACCGTTTTTCGTCCTGCGGATGGTGAAGAAACCAAAGCAGCCTGGATTCATGCCTTGCAATCTGATGGGCCCACTGCATTGGTATTATCCCGCCAAAATCTACCTGAAACAGGATTAACCCAAGTTGCGGGGGCGCTGCAGGGGGCCTATATATTGCAGGCATCGCCGGATGCACGGGTGGTGCTGGTGGCCACTGGGTCGGAGGTGGCCTTGGCCAAGTTGGTGTGGGAGGCGTTAACCGCCAAGGGTATTTCCACCCAATTGGTTAGCATGCCATGTTGGGAGCAATTTGAGCGGCAGTCACGAGCGTATCAAACCTTGGTATTGGGTGAAACCCCGCAGTTAAGGGTATCCATTGAGGCTCAATCTGATTTTGGATGGCATCGTTGGATTGGTCGTGATGGGTTGGCCATATCGGTTAATCGATTTGGGCATAGTGCCCCTGCATCAGATTTGGCCACAGAATTTGGGTTTACACCCGAATCAATTGTGGCTCGCATTACTGAGGCGTTATCATGATTCGTATTAAACGGCTTCGAAAGGTATACCCCAATGGATTTGTTGCCTTAGAAGATGTGGATTTGCATATTACACGCAATGAGTTTGTGTATTTGGTGGGACAATCGGGCGCTGGTAAATCAACATTGTTAAACATGTTATATCGTGCGGATGTACCAACGTCGGGGGAAATTTATATTGATAATATTTCATTAAGTGGTCTGGCTCCCAAGCAAGTCCCCTATTTGCGGCGTAGTATCGGGGTTATTTTTCAAGATTATAAGTTATTACCCAAACGCACTGTCTATGAAAATGTGGCATTTGCGTTACGTGTGATGCATTTTAGTCGGTCTCGGATTCGGCGTCAGGTAACCCAAGTATTGGAACTGGTGGGGTTGCAACAAAAGATGAATCATTATCCATCCGAATTATCGGGTGGGGAGCAACAGCGAATTTGTATTGCACGGGCGATTGTGAACAACCCACCGGTATTGTTGGCGGATGAACCAACGGGTTCCTTGGATCCGGACACCTCATGGGAGATTATGCAATTATTGAGTAAAATTAATGCCCGACAAACCACGGTGGTGGTTGCCACGCACAACAAGGCGATTGTGGACGATATACGAAAGCGCGTGGTGGCATTGGAACATGGCCGAATTGTCCGAGATGAGCAGTTGGGGTTATATCACGCATGATTCGAGATTTTATTTTCTTTTTTTCTGAAGCATTGATTAGTATCCGTCGATCCGGTTTGATGATTGCTATTTCAATTGCCACCATTTCAGTATCCCTGGTTATTTTTGGGATATTTTTATTAATATCGGCAAATATTTCTAATTTATCTAATTTTTTCTCGGCCAAGTTAGAGGTTCGGGTATATTTAAAAGACCAAGTGGCCCAAACCGATATTCCCCAATTAAAGGCTCAATTTGAGTCGATGCCCCATGTCAGAAAGGTAGAATTTATTGATCGTGATGTGGCTTGGGATGATTTTAAGAAGAATTTTCCTACCATTAAACTCAACTCAATATTAAGTAACAACCCCCTTCCCCATGCGTTTCGTTTAACGGTATCCGAGACGGAGCAAATCCCGTCATTGGTTACCTCGATTCGAACCCTGAAGACGGTGGATCATGTTAGTGAGATGGGGGAGTATGCCAACCGGATTGCCACTTTTTCTAAATACACCCGTATTGCTGGGATTATTTTGGTTAGTTTGCTGACCATGGCGACCCTATTGATTATTGTGAATACCATTCGATTGACGGTGATTGCCAGACAAGATGAAATTAGTATCATGCAATTGGTTGGCGCAACCGTGTCTTTTATTCGGTGGCCATTTATTATTGAAGGGCTTATTATTGGGATTATTGGTGCGGTGATTGCGATTACCTTTTTATCGTTTGGTTATTCATTATTGGTGGTTAAGTTTCAGCAAAGTGTTCCCTTTGTTCCCATGTTATTTGATCAGATGGCCTTAAATTTAATTTATTTAACGGTGTTTGCCTTGGGCACCATACTCGGCATTTTTGGGGCCTACTTATCGGTTTCTAAAACGGTTCAGCACTATTAGGAGGGTTATCAATGCTAGGTTTTTTTAGACGGTATGCGCCATGGTTTGCAATTAGCGTGGTCATTGCATTGGTGGTTTCGTTGGGAGCTGGGGTTTTTATGTTAAATCCCAAGCAATCAAACTCATCGGAGGTAAGAAGTGTTGGAGCGGTGGGTCCCATTCCAATTATGGAGGGTTCATATTCCAGCCAGTTACAAAACTTATTGCGGTCGTATGGTATTGATCCGAATGCCATTTATGATCCGGAAACCATTGAAGCGATTCAATTATCGGCGTTGGATTATGCCATTAATACCTCCGTGTTGTTGTATGAGGCAACCAAAGCAGGGTTTAAGGCGACTCATTCAGATACTGAAGGAACACTGGCATCAATTATGTCACAATACAAGGTAAACTCTGAATCGGAATTAAAAGACCGTTTAACAAAAGAAGGGGTAGATTATGATCAATTTATAGAGGGAATTCGGGAGTCGGTCACGATTCAACTTTATTTAAATAAAGTCAAATCTGCGATTACGTTAACGGAGCAGGATGTATTAAATCAATACATGACGGTAACCTACGATGAGCTATTTGTTCCATTGTCCCCAACGGTTAATGGGGCGGATACGGCGAAGATGATAGTGGCTCAGCTGGCGACCCAATCGTTTGACACCTTATTGCAAAAAGCAACCCAAGGTCAATTGGGTCGTGCACAAGGGATTGTGAAGCGAGTGGTTGAGTCGCATCAGTTGCCATTGGTATTGGAGCGAGTGGTATTTTCAAGACCGTTAAATGATGTATCGGGGGTCATTGAAAGTACATTTGGTTGGCATGTGATACGGGTTCAGCAACGGATGCCGAAGCCACGACCATTAACCATTAATTACACCGTTGAGTTACCAAAGGTACAAGAGATTAAAGATCGGCAGGCCTTTACGGATGTGGTGAAGCGTGCGATTAGCCAATATGGGATTACAATTACGGATCCCTTTTTATACCCTCTCTTTGAAAAAGCGAATAACCGACTCGACAAGGCATTAATGGGGTATGCAAGGGTATCGTCATTGGCGCCGGTTGATCCACGCCCGCATTATTTGTCGAGTTTGCTATATTTGCAGATGCAAAACCAAGTTGAGCAAGAAAAAGAGTTATTGAGAGCAGATTTAAAGGGAACATTATCGCCCCGATTTAAGTTGCCGATGGTGGATGCGTATTTGGGCATTTTAGCCGGAAAAATGGGACGAATTGCGAGTCGAGATGCGTATATTGATGCATCTGTAAAAGGATCGATGGGGAATTATACTTTTATGAAAAAAACGTCCAAGATTTTGCAAGAAGGGGGATATATGAGTCAATCTGATCAATTAGAGAAAGAGATTTTGAGGTTAGAGACGGCAGCCCGAGCAAG
>SXXA01000092.1 GCA_005791325.1 Actinomycetota bacterium
CGTTGGTACATTAAAGCGTTGCATGGTTGATTTGGCTTCACTTTTATTACCCATAAGGCGAATATTGTCTGCCGATGCCCCAATAAATACAATTCCATTGGCTTGGCAAATCTCACTAAACTGGGCATTTTCGGATAAAAAACCATACCCAGGGTGAATGGCTTGTGCCCCAGTGACTTCAGCCGCAGAAATGACCCTGGGTATATTAAGGTAACTTTCTTTACTAGATGCGGGGCCAATGCATACTGACTCATCAGCCAATTTAACATGGAGTGAATCTCGATCGGCATCGGAATAAACGGCAACTGTTTGTATACCGAGCTCCCGACAGGCACGAATCACGCGAAGTGCAATTTCTCCGCGATTGGCAACTAAAACCTTTTTAAACAATGTGACACTCCTTTGTCTGACACGTTCATCAATAAAATGTCAGTTGGTGATCCATGAAACTAGATTGTTACAGTATCATAAGAAGGGGAAGATTGGTAACCCCACCCTAACCCTCCCCTAAAGGGGAGGGAATCAGAATTGAGATGTGGGAACCTTCGGTCCCCACACCCCTTGACTAGGACTCTGCCCCTAGAAACCCCAACGCAGGGGCTCTGCCCCTTTAAGCGGGCGCGGGCACACAGTGCCCGCTATCCTCTATTATCTCCCTCCCCTTTGGGGAGGGTCGGGGTGGGGTATTTATTTCACCACCTAACACCCATTGTAAAAAGGCTCACGCCACATTCATTAAAAATGACCCCTAAACAATCTTAATAAAAGAAATCGTTTAAAGTATTGAATAATTATGGCATAATCAATCAACATTGTTTCACAATGTTAGTGCGGGAGTAGCTCAGTTGGTAGAGCACTAGCCTTCCAAGCTTGAGGCCGCGAGTTCGAATCTCGTCTCCCGCTCCACTAATTATCCCATTTAATCGAGTTGCCGTGGTTACATCACATTTATTTACTGGGTTTACCCAAGATTCACCCTTACCTCTAGATAGTGGTGCCTCTTTATACCCCGTGGCTATTTCCTACGAAACATTTGGCACACTTTCTGCAACCAAAGACAACGTCATCTTAATTTGCCATGCCCTTACCGGCAATTCCCATGTGAGTGGCTCCCCCGAACTACCTGGCTGGTGGGATCATCTCGTGGGCCCGAAAAAAGCCATCGATACCAATCGCTTTTTTGTTATTTGTAGCAATGTAATCGGAGGATGCTCCGGTAGCACGGGGCCCAGTAGTATTAACCCAGCCACAGGGGTACCCTATGGCATTCAATTCCCTGTTATTACCATCGGAGATATGGTGCGTGCCCAACATGCATTATTAACCGCACTGGAAATCCCCTCATTACATGCCGTTATCGGTGGATCAATGGGTGGCATGCAAGCCTTAGAGTGGGCAGCCATGTACCCCACCTACGTCAAATCAGTAGTCGCCATTGCGTGCACAGCCCGACTATCCCCACAAGCACTGGCGTTTGATTCGGTGGGTCGCCATGCCATTTTATCTGATCCTAACTGGAATAATGGCTTTTATTACGGATTGGACATTCAACCCAACCGTGGTTTGGCCATTGCTCGAATGATTGGTCATATTACCTATTTATCTGAAGAATCCATGCGACTCAAATTTGGACGAAATTTACAACAACGATCGGATTATGGCTATGATTTTTCGACTGAATTTCAGGTTGAAAGTTATTTGCAATATCAGGGTGATAAGTTTGTTAATCGATTTGATGCCAATTCATACCTATACCTCACCAAAGCCGTTAATTATTTTGACTTACACAAAAAATACGGATCATTGGATATTGCTTTTCAAGAATCCCAGGCTCATTTTTTAATTATTTCCATCTCATCAGATTGGTTATATCCCCCTCATCAAAGCAAAGAACTCGTTAGTACCCTCATGAAATTAAACAAGTGGGTATCCTATGCCAATCTTGAATCCCCGTACGGTCATGACGCGTTTTTAATTCAAAATGATCAACTCAGCGAACTGAGTGGATCTTTTGTATGAGTTTGGATACCGCCATGTTTGATCGATTATTACAGCATATTCCCCAAGGGGCTCGGGTATTGGATCTGGGATGTGGGAACGGTGACGCCCTTTTAATGTTGCAAGAAAAAAAACAGGTGTTGGGCTATGGCATCGATATTGAGTTACCCAATATTCAAGCCTGTATTAAACGAGGATTGCCTGTATACCATGGTGATATTGATGAAGGATTACAAGAATTGGGTAGCAATCGCTTCGATTATGCCCTTTTGTCGCAAACACTACAACAAGTCAGGAATCCGAAACGGGTCTTATCAGAAATGTTGCGGGTTGCACAATATGGATTAATCACATTTCCCAATTTTGCCCATTGGAAAAATCGACTACACCTTATTACAGGCATCACACCGGTTACCCCTGCCCTACCCTATCAGTGGTACAACACCCCCAATATCCGTGTGATTACCATTTCAGATTTCATCAAAATGTGCCAAGAAGAACAAATAGAAGCCACCATTTTAAGAGAAAATGGTCATTTCACCCCCCTTAAATGGACCGATAATTTATTATCTGAATATGGTTTTTTTAGAATTTCAAGAAAAGGACAGCCCTTATGATTATTCAATTCCCATCCGGACCCATGGCCAATTTACAATATTTAATCCTAAATCAAAACAATCGAGAAGCCGTTGCCATCGATCCAGCATGGGACGCATCAACCCCCATACAATTGGCTTCGCAACATGGGTGTCAAATTACCCAAATTTGGATTACCCATGGGCATTTTGACCATGTTAACGCATTGTCTGATTTGTACGAAAGAACCCGTGCCCATAGTTATCTCTATATACCCAATTTACTCAACCCATTGCCCCCCCATTCTCCTATTGAAGAAGGTCAGGTGTTGGAATTTGGTGAGTGGACATTTCATGTCATGCATACCCCCGGACATTCAAGCGATAGCGTCTGTTTTGTGTCCCCTAACACCGCAGTGGCTAGTGAAAGCAAAGGGGATCACACTCATATTAGCCAATCACACCCATCCACCCATTCGGGGGTGCTCATTTGTGGTGATACCTTATTTGTTGGTGCCTGTGGACGGGTCGATTTACCAACATCAAGTCCCAGCCAGATGATGCAGAGCCTTCACCGATTATCAGAATTACCACCCCATACGTTGGTATGCCCCGGCCATGATTATTGCAAGCAAAAAGTGGGAAGCATCTTAGAAGAACGTCACCATAATCCAGCCATGAAACGCGCCATGTCATTATAAAAAATGGGAAAACTATTTCAAAAAACACTGATCATCCTCACCATACTTTTTGGTGGGATCGCCTTTTTTTCATCCATCAGTTCCGCATGGAAAGTGTATCACTTATTAGACGCGGAAACACAACGCCGTGGGGTTGCATTATCTCGGAGTATTGCAAATGTATATAGCCCACACGTGCCAACAACGAGTATCCAACAATGGATTCATTCGGAATACCAGCAAGGTGGCATTGCTTATATTATTATTCGAAATGAAAACCGAGAAATTGTTCACCACACCTTTACAGAGGAAGTACCGCGCCTACTTGCCATGCTTCCAATCCCGTCAACCCACCAAGTTAATAAATTTAACTTACAAACGATTGGTCCCGTTATTGATATTCACGATCAAACACCCGATGGGGCATTTATTCAAGTTGGCGTAGATCGCAATTGGATTATTGAACAAGCCATTACCAGTTTTTGGATTCAACAAGTGGTAATGTTTATATTATTTGTGATTACAATTGGGATTGCCCATCAGTGGATCCGGCGACTGGCCACCCCATTACGAGAATTAACCCGATATGCCCGCAACCTAGGGCGGCACGACTTTGATACCCCCTCATCCAACCAATCGGTGGTTGTACAAATTGCCAAAACAAATCGTGATGAGGTTGGTTTTTTAGCCAAAGCAATTGCCAGGATGGAAAATCAATTATGCCTTACCATCCGTCGAATTAAAGATAATGCGGTTACACAAGAACGAATTAACAGTGAATTGGCCATTGCCAAGGAGTTACAAATGGCCATGCTACCGAATGATACGGCCATGTCTCTACCTAGTAGCCTTCACTATTTTGCATATTTAGAACCAGCCAAAGCCGTGGGTGGCGACTTTTATGATTTTTTATTATCCGAAGACCAAGGACGCCTCTGCTTTTGTATTGGGGATGTATCCGGCAAGGGCATGCCAGCCGCCTTATTGATGGCCATGACCACCACGCTATGGAAAATGGCTGCAACTGGGGGACTATCTCCCGATCAATTATTACATCAACTGAATCGAAATTTATTACAACGAAACCGAGCCGGATTATTTGTTACCATGATTACAGGTGACATTAATCTCGAAACCGGTACAATGCGTCTATCGATTGCAGGTCACACACCCCCTATTTTACTCAATCAATCTAAAACAACCTTGTCGTTAGATCATGGCATTCC
>SXXA01000093.1 GCA_005791325.1 Actinomycetota bacterium
GGCAATACCAGTTTGTCTCCGGAGCAAAACCAAACCATTGAATTGGGTTCAAAATGGTCATTTTGGAATCAAGCGTTGGTGATTAGAGGGGCTTTATTTAGCACAGACAAATACAATGCCCGTGAAATTAACCCCAACAATGCCAATGAGGTGGTATTGGCTGGTCATCAGCGGGTCGAAGGGCTTGAAATCGAAGGCAATGCCCGCATTACCCCCCAATGGCAAGTAAACTGGGGGTATGCTCACATGAAAAGCCAGTTAATGTCCTCCCGTTATTTTCCGGCAGCAGTGGGGGGGCCCTTGGCGAATGTTCCCCTCAATACATTTAGTGCGTGGTCGACCTACCAATTACCCTGGAAAATTGAGGTAGGCGCCGGTATTCAGTATGTGGATTCACGCCGAGCCAGTAGCACCTCATCCACCCACGACCCCACCACGGGCTTACCCAAAGAAGTGCCGGCTTATTGTTTATTTAACGCCATGGTCTCGATCCCATTTTCAGACAAAGTGTCAACCCAACTCAATGTTTATAATTTGTTTGATTTGGTTTATTACGATCAAGTGTACCCCAGCCATGTGGTTCCAGGTGACGGGCGAAGTATCACGGTCACGGTTAAAATGAATTGGTAATCTACCCCTATGTTAATCACCATTCCCTCTGTATTAGATGCCCATGAAGTCACCGAAGCCCGATCGATTTTGGATGCCGCCACATGGGTCGATGGAAAGGTAACCGCGGGGGTACAATCTGCGTCGGTCAAACACAATCAGCAGGTGGCTGAAACCGACCCCGCCGCTCGGCAAGTGGGGGATTGGATTATTAAGCGGTTGGAGCAACACCCCTTGTTTATTTCGGCGGCATTGCCACTGAAAGTATTTCCCCCCTTGTTTAATCGATATGGAGAAGGCCATACATTTGGCACCCATGTGGATAATGCCATCCGTCAGATTACGGGAACTCCTTATCGAATTCGAACGGATTTATCCGCCACCTTATTTTTAAGTGAGCCGGATACCTATGATGGGGGTGAGCTATGTATTGAAGATACCTATGGCACCCAACGTGTTAAGTTGCCCGCCGGTGACATGGTTCTGTATCCGGCCACCAGTTTGCATTATGTAACGCCGGTAACCAAGGGGGTCCGTGTGGCGTCCTTCTTTTGGATGCAGAGTATGATTCGGGATGATGCCCAACGAACCATTTTATTTGATTTGGATGCCACCATTCAATTAATGAATCAAGACCAGCCCCACTCGGAACATGCCATTCGCTTAACTGGCATTTATCATAATTTATTGCGTCAGTGGGTGGAGATGGGATGAGGCGTCGCTGGTTGTATCGAACCCATGTGATTATCGGCATGATTGCCGGAGGATGGATTGCTTGGATGGCCATTACCGGCATTGGCTTGGCTTTGGGCCCCATGATATTGGCATGGGCCGAAACACCCCCAGTGGTTACCACTCATTCAGGCTTACCATTTCAAACATGGCATCCAAGTGGGGGTAGTCGCTTAACCATCTTTTCATCCCCATCATCCGCTGTGTTATTGGGGAAGGGATCCGATCAGCCGGGGGCTTGGTTGAATCCGTATACAGGGCAACTCATTCGCACTGAATCGAATTGGCCCCGCTGGATACATCGGTTAGAAACATGGCATCGATGGATGGGGTTAGAAGGAACCCCACGGCAAGTCGTTCGCTGGGTTAAAGCGATGGCATGCGTGGGATTGATTGGCTTGGTTATCACAGGTATTTGGCAAGTGCGACAACGGCGTGGGCGCCCCCTACCCTCCATCCCTTGGCATTCTAGGTTGGGAATATGGGCTAGCCCCATGTTGGTCATGATGGCATTAACAGGGTTGGTATTATCCACCGAATCGATTAAAAAACCGGTGAAGCATTCACAAGATATTCCCAGCACCTTTCCGATTCCATCGGTAATGAACCAGTTGAAACAACAATACCCCAACTGGGATCGGGTGGTGATTAAATGGGGAGACTCGGTCACAACGTTGGTGTATTGTGGTCCGTGGACACGATACCAATTGGAATGGGATGATACGGGGAAGTGGATTAAAACCACCCCCCGCACCAATTGGCCCAAGTTGCTTCATACAGGGCAACTGTTGGGTATGTTTGGTTCGATGGTGGCATTGATGGGTGGGGTGGCGACATTGATTTTAGTTGTATCGGGGACCCAACTGGTCATTCAACGATGGAGGAATCGGGTATGATAGCATTATTTATTCAGGGAGGACCGATTATGTGGCCACTATTGGCATTATCGGTGGTGGCCATGATGGTTACGGTTGAACGCTTGGTATTTATGGTGTCTGAAAAGCGAACCCGTGATCCAGAATCGGTGGCCACGATGTTAACGTTGGTTGAAAAAAAATCGTACCATGAGGCCATCGAATTGGGGGTATCTAGTCGGGATGTGGTGGCTAAGGTGGTATTGGCTGGTTTGCAACAATCCAATGGGTTAATGGCCAGTGCAATTATGATGGCCGCCAATCGTGAGTTAAAGCGATATTCCCGCGGCATTACTATTTTGGATACCATTATTACATTGGCTCCCTTATTGGGATTATTTGGTACGGTAACCGGCATGATTCATGCATTTGGATTGGTAATTGCGATGGTGGCACTATTGCCGTTTAATTATTTGAATGGGGAAATTGACGATATACGGCATGATATGGAACAAGCAGCCACTCAGTTGGAGGTCATGACCCATTCATCATGAAATTATCTCAGCCATTCCAACGAAAACGTGCTCGAATCGAAATTATCCCCCTCATTGACATTGTCTTTTTTTTGTTGGCTACCTTTGTAATGGTATCCCTATCCATGGTTCAAAACACGGGGGTTCCGGTTCAATTGCCCGTGGCCAAAACGGGACAGTCGACATCCCCTGCAACCCTAACAATATCGGTGACCCAAGCGGGGGAATTATTTGTGAATCAGACCCCCATATCCATTCAGGGATTACCAGCATTCATTCGTCAGCGTCAGCAGGAGACGGGTCGAATGGCCGTCATTATTCAGGGGGACCAACGATCGGCCTTATCTCATACCATGGCCATATTGGATTGTGTGCGTGAATTGGGGATTACCAATGTGGCGATTCGGACTCGATCATGATCGCTCATAGTCGGTGGTGGTGGATTGGGATGGTATCCATTGGCATCCATATTGGGGTGTTATTTGGGGTATCATTGACCAAGGCCCCCACCGCCTCCGTATTGGAACCATCGATGTTATCGGTACAATTGCTAGGGTCTGAAGACGTGAGCGTTGCGACTACCCCATTGGGTGACGAAACGCGCAAAGCGACGATGTCATCGGATGGTTTGCCCAATGCCAACAGATCCGATTCCCGATTGGTATCAGAAACAGAAAGCCGTTCTGACATAGCCCCAGTGAATTCGGTTCAAAATCAAGCGACGGTGGAAAGAGCTGAGTTGCATCAAGGTGATGGGGGGGGGCATCGACATGAGGGGGAGCGAGTTAATGGCGGGGTTGGGAACCAGGTAAGTCCGCCAACGTATGGGCAGAATCCTCGGCCTCCATATCCGGAAATTGCGCGCCGGCGGGGGTACGAGGGACTGGTGAGATTAAGGGTGTGGGTGTTAAAGACAGGCAAAGTGGGGACGATACAGTTGGTTGGTTCATCGGGGTATTCGTCATTGGATCAATCGGCCACGAATGCGGTGATGAATTGGGTATTTAATCCGGCACGAAGTGCAGAGGGCGCAATTGACGGATGGGTAATGATCCCAATTCGATTTAGTTTAACACAAGGATAATGGATAGTGGGTGCTGCGCACCCACCCCCAGCATTACGGGCTCCGCCTTAAGAATCCCGAGGTGGCATGAGCCTGACATGGCTCATTCTGCACAAAGTCGTGCCATCCATTTGGTTACTGTCTTGGTTGGGGTAGCCACCTTAGGCCCCTTGGAAGGGATTATCAATCTGGGTGCTGCGCACCCAATTCCGACACACCAATCAAAAAAACGACAAAATTGCTTAATATGTTTAAAAATTAGAGTAATTCAAAAAAAACCTTTTTTTAACCATAATTTTCAA
>SXXA01000094.1 GCA_005791325.1 Actinomycetota bacterium
GGGGTGTCCCCAACCCCCCTTTATTCCACATCCATTAACGCCCCAAATGGTGCCTTAAAAATGGGATGCGCCATCCATCCCCCTTTTTTATTTCCCCACCCCTCTCGATTGGTTACCAATACCGCATCCACACCTTTTAATGGGCCACGTAACGCTTTTAGCATCTCCTTATCCCATTCCTTGCTGGATTGATGAAAAAATTGCGTTAACATGATCGGTTTTTCTATTTTAGACTCCACCACTTTTACCATTCGCCGAAACATCCCATCCAATGGCGTCACCCGATCTGTTGCCGATATCGCCACCCAATCCACATACTCATCACCCGGATAGGTTAACAATGCCTCATTCCACGCTTCATTCGGCGACTGATGCGCACCAATTCCCCATACCATCATCACCGACGGAGGATTCGCACTCCGTATCCCCACCGTCACACGCTGATACGCCATAATATACTGATCGGGCGATTTCCCTAGTTTGGCCACACTCCACGGCTGATACTCTAAATTAGGATCGGGTGCAAATAACACCAACACCAACTCCTCAAATCCACTTAACGATTGCGACCATTTCATTAATGTCTCATCCCATCGCCCTGATATAATCTCGTTTAAAGATACCACCTCCCCCGATCGCAACACCGGATGAATCACCAATATGGGGGCCACTTTCCGAGCATTGCATCGCTTAATATCCCTCGTCGGAATGGGGTCATCCATCATCATTTCGATGGTCATCATACGTGGGATGACGGTATCGGGTGGAAATGTTGCCAATTTTCCAACGGGCATTGTTTCTTGATAACTTCCCACACCCAAATAAATGGGATGAGGCTCCGGCTTGGCACGACACCCCGTTAACCCCAGCATCCCTACCAATAATCCCCCGATCATCCATCGTGTTATGTTCATTATGAATGCAAACTCCTTTAATTTGTGCTACCATCCTTGCCATGATTCACGCATTGATTATGGCTGGTGGTAAAGGGTCACGATTTTGGCCCATGTCTCGCTCGGTTAAAGCCAAGCAATTTCTGACTATATTAGGCGACACCACCCTACTTGAGCAAACAGTGAATCGTATTCGCCCCTTGGTCGATCAAATATGGGTTGTTGGAAATCAGGCACAAGCCCCCTTTTTTGATGAACTGCCCGAGTCTGCCAAACCCGATCACCTTCTTTTAGAACCCGTGGGTCGAAACACGGCACCTTGTATTGGTTGGGCGGCAGCTAAAATGTTGGCCTTCGATCCGCATGCCATTATGATTGTATTACCTAGCGATCACACCATCACCAAGCCCGATGTGTTTGAACACTTAATTAAACGGGCCATTCACGAGGTCTCCCTGTCGCCCCAATTAATGACATTGGGCATTAAACCCACCTTTCCCCATACCGGATATGGGTACATTGAAGTTAAACAACTCAGAAATGGTCGTGGCCAAGTGGTCCGATTTCGTGAAAAACCCAACTACGATACCGCCATGCAATTTATTCGTAAAAAACGATTTTTTTGGAATTCTGGAATGTTTATTTGGCCGGCTTCTCTGATTCTAACCCACCTTAAAACCCACCTCCCCGCCGATGCCACACGATATGAACAACTGGCTACCGCATCCGGATCCCGACTTAAATCCATTTATCAACGTTTGCAATCTATTTCCATCGATTACGCCGTGATGGAAAAGGCGGTATCCGATACCACCATTTTGGTGGCCGATATGGGTTGGGATGATATTGGCTCATGGTCGGCATTGGAAGCCCATTGGCCTTCGGATAAACTCGGTAATGCCTGCCGAACCCACCTGATTCCAATGGATTCGTCTGGGAATATTGTCAGCGCATCCAAATTGGTTGCCTTAATCGATGTTCATCATTTGGTGGTGGTTGAAACCCCCGATGCCATTTTGGTCGCCAATAAGTTTAGCGATCAACGGATTCGCGAACTAACCGATAAGTTGCCACCTGAGTACCAATAAATGACCCCCGTCAAACGCCTGTTATTGCTCACGAATGGGCCGGGTGAAATTACCAATTGGGTGGCCCCCGTGGTCGCTCGTATCACCCAACATTTCCCCCAATATACCATCGATGTGGCCTTGGTTCCTTGTCAATATGCCAGTGGGGGGGAAACCCGATTATTGGCATCCCTACCCATTGATCGGGTGACAACCCCCTCCCAAACCCTTCGCCACATCATCACCGGCTGGCCGGATGCATCCACCATCCATCGGGTGATTGGATTGGGGGGAGACCCGATGTATGTTCGCTTATTGGCCAAACGAATGGGGTGCCAAGGATGGTGGTATACCGATCGGCCTGCGACCCATCCCAACGCCATTTCTCGGTTGCAAATTGGTGATTTAATGGCATCTCGTATGGCATTAGACGCCCCGCCTATTCCATCGATTCCCCGGTACACATTGGGCTGGATGCCCGGATCTCGGCCCATTCATTTGCGGGCCTTTGGGCCATTTAGCGTGCAAACCATTCAGTTGTTATTGCAGCGTCATCCCGATTGGCAGGTGGTGGTCGCTCGATCTGGCTCCATTGGGGATGAGGATTGGAATCGGAGTATGGCGGGGTTGCCTGAATCGGTATCGGTGGTGGGGCATTCCTTGGATGCAATGGTGGATACCCGCATGATGGTATCGTTGCCAGGTACGGGAACCGCTGAATTGGGGTATTTGCATATCCCGTTGTTAATGGTGTTGCCATTAAATGATGTAAGCCGGCTTAAATTTGATGGGGGGATTGGCTTGTTGGGCGAATTACCCATTGTGGGGCGATGGCTCAAACAAGGGATTGTGTCTTGGTTGAAACGACGGAAACCCATGTTGGCCTTGCCTAACTTAAGGGCTGGGGAACGGGTGGTTCCGGAATTTGTGGATGTGATGACCCCCCATCAGTTGGCAGATCGGATTGAATTTGAATTGGACCCTGTTCGGTTGCAAACAACCCAACATCATTTGCAGGCCATGCTGCCTTCGTTGGAACCTGTGGATCGATTGATTCATCGGGTTATGGGGGAATAGGTTCCAGACGATGGACCACATGCAACATTGGATGGCTCAAGAAAATGAGCGGGTGTTGACCGCTTTACAACGCGCGAGAGTAGGGGTGCCTGACTCGTTGAAACGGCATTTGTCGTCAAGGATTTTGTCTTTTTCAAACCCCAATGTACACCGGTTTGGTGAGGCTGTTTCTATAATAAACGCGTTACCTTTGGGGTTTAATTGGTGTGATAATGGGTCAACCATTACGGTGGGGCCTGTTTGTGATATACCCATGCAACATACATTGAAACAGGGCTTAATGGGATTGTGTCCGTGGCGAAAAGGACCCTATTCCATTGGGGGGGTTCGCATTGAATCGGAGTGGGATTCTGATTATAAATGGCGACGGTTGGGCGATGTTGATACATGGATTCGTGGTAAACGGGTCTTGGATATTGGGTCCAATTCTGGGTATTATTTATTTAGGATGTTACCGTATGAGCCAGCAGTTTGTGTGGGCATTGATAATAGTGATTTGATGTGGGTGCA
>SXXA01000095.1 GCA_005791325.1 Actinomycetota bacterium
CCTATCACCCACCACCCACCACCTTGAAGCCACTTCGACATTCCAATCACGAGCAACAAAACCCCCGTTGGCTCCGGAACCCATGTGGCTATTTGAGGGATCGTCACCCCCATCATCACAGACAAAATAATAGCAATCATAAGCAACAACCCCACCGGATACCATAAGGCCCGTTTTAACTCGGTTCGTTCTTGCTCATACCACGACACCCAATCTCCCACTCGTCGCATATAATCACCCAACGCCCCCCCCATAGGCACGCCCTCAAATAACTGGTACGCATGAGTCGGTACAATTAATCGAGTTGCCTGAACCACCTCAACCCCACGTTGAAGCTGATCCCTAACCACCAACAACCGGCCCCGATACCATGATACTTGCTCATCTTGAATTAATAACTGAATCACTTTGGCTGCCGGCACCCCCATTGCCAAAGCATCTGAAATCCGTTTGGCCACCAGTGGCAACCGCTGAATTAACCTAGCGTCTGACATAGACCCGATTGGCCACCATGGTGGTAGTGGCAACCACCTCGTCGAACGAAACCCCTTTAATACGGGCCATCTCATGGGCAACTTCCCCAATGTAGGCACTTTGATTGGGCTTCCCCTTGTGCAAGGATGGCACCAAATAGGGCATATCGGTTTCCAACATACAACGATTCAGTGGCAATCGGCGAACGGCTTGCCGACTGTTCATAGACGTTTCATATGTAATATTCGCCGTAAAAGAATAATACGTTAACTTAGAATCTACCGCCTGAATAAATGCCTCATCTTCAGAAAAACAATGAAAGATTTTCACCACATCATCCCAGCCCATTACGGCTTCCCGAAATGGAATCGCGGCCTCTCGACAATGCAAAATAACCGGCAATCCCCACTTTCGTGCCAATTCAAAATGCCCCCTCAACCGCAATAGCTGAACCCCCAATGGCACCTTGGATCGGGCCAAATCCAATCCCGTCTCCCCAATCGCAACCACCCTCTCATCGGCTAAACACGCCTCCAATTGGGTCAACCAATCATCTGGAACCGACTCTTCACAGGGATGCACACCTGCCGTGGCGGCCAACCAAAATCCCTCCCCTGTCATCCGATACTGCTTGGCCAATGTGGGGTCCGTTGCTTGCGCCATAATCAAACGAGCGTTTTGCAAATTGGTGGCCACATTAATAATGCCTGTTACCCCAGCCGATTGGGCTTGTTGTAATAATTGGGGCATGGGTTGATTCGATAAGTACAAATGAGCATGGGTATCAATCATTGAATACTCCTTCACAAAGATGTTGCGTGACATATACATACGCCACATTTTTAGGCACCCCCATTTGAGTGGCTACCGCCAAGAATTGGGATCTCGTTAAACCAATGGTTGCCAATTCAGCCAGTTGATTATTCCATTGTGGGGTCACTGTTGGCTCTACTATCATCACCCACTCCCCTTTTGGAGCACCCCCAATCTCCGACAATACCGTCTCAACCGACCCATCCCATATTTGTTCATAAGATTTGGTTAATTCTTTACCCAATATAACCCGCGAATGGGGGAAGGATTCAGCTAATTCCAGCAATCGCTTTCGTAAACGATTGGGGCTCTCAAATGCCGCAATAGCCAATTGCATCCGACTCGCCACTGTTAGCCACCGATGCCAATCGGATGGCCGCCGAGGCACCCACCCAATCCAAATATAGGGAACATCAATAGGGGCCACTGATTGTAAGGTCACCAACGCACTTGCACCCGGAATGGGAACCACACACCCACCATTCTGGCGAACATGGGCCACCAACCCCGCGCCCGGATCACACACGGACGGGGTACCCGCATCCGAGACCAGCGCCAAAGAATGTCCTTGATGTAGTTGCGTAACCACCCAGTCCATTCGATGCTTTTCAGTATGTTGATCCATTCGCATCATCGGGGTATGGATGTTGTAATGGGCCAACAACTGTCCGGTTACACGGGTATCTTCCGCCAAAATAACCGATACTTGCTCCAATATGAGTTTCGCTCGATGGGTTAAATCCGCCTTATTCCCAATGGGTGTTGCACAAATATATAATACCCCCTTCTGATTCATTACACCCATGAATCCCCCATCATGCTCTCAAATAATCCACTGGTCGATAAATGGTCATGGATTTGACGGTATCCAATCCAAAACGACCCGCCTCCGTAATGATAACCCCACTTTTTTTGTCTAAAAACCGTGTGACAATTTTATGTCCTGTTTTTAATATAAGCAGAATTCGCTTGCCTTTATACGTACAGGAATGAAGGGTCATGGACCCACCCAATCCAAATACGCTTCATACCCCTGTTCACGCATTTTTGATTGAGGAATAAACCGAATGGCAGCTGAATTAATGCAATATCGCTTTCCTCCACGCTCAACTGGCCCATCATCAAACACGTGCCCCAAATGGCTAGACCGACTTCTTACTTCAATGCGTTGCATCCCGTGCGACTCATCCGTATGATACGTTACACCACGACGAGAATGGCTAAAACTTGGCCACCCACAACCTGATTCAAACTTATCAGCAGACGAAAATAAAGGCTCCCCCGTCACCACATCCACATAAATCCCCGGTTCAAAATGATCCCAATACTCATTTTTGAAAGGGGGCTCTGTGCCCGATTGCTGGGTGACATAATATTGGATAGGGGTTAAACGACGACGCAATTCTTTCTGACTTGGCTGTGTCATAGTGGCCTTACTTTCTAGGGCAATCGCCCCTGTCGCAATCAATAGTCCCATTCCCCACCCCACCATTAATTTAACCCATTGGTTTTTTTCTGTCGGCCGCATATTGTGCCACAATCCCCTGTTGCTCTAATTCATCCATTAATCTTGCCGCACGATTATACCCGATTCTTAACTTTCGTTGAAGATACGATGTAGAAGCATATTGGGTATTCATCACAATTTGTTTGGCTGATTCATATAATTCGTCTTGATCTGAATCAGTCACCCTGGCTTCCGATGCAATTGGCTCTACTTCTAAAATAGCATCAATATAAGACGGGGCTGCTTGGGCTTTTAAAAACCCAACCACCGCTTTTACCTCACGTTCACTTACAAATACCCCCTGTAAACGCTGCGGCTTAAATGAGCCAACCGGATTGTATAACATATCCCCCTTCCCCAATAATTTTTCGGCACCTGGTACATCCAAGATGGTACGCGAATCAATTTGGGATTGTAAATAAAATGAAATTCGTGATGGGACATTTGCTTTAATTAAACCGGTCACCACATCCACACTGGGTCGTTGCGTTGCAATCACCAAATGAATACCGGTGGCTCTGGCCATTTGGGCCAATCGACAAATGGTGTTTTCAACTTCTTGCGACGCCACCATCATTAAATCTGCCAACTCATCAATAACCACCACAATGTATGGTAACGTTTGATGAACCACGTGGGTATCATCGGTCGACATCATTTTGTCTTGCTCCGACACCCATTTGTTGTACCCCTCAATATGCTTAACACCCACCTTCGAAAAGGTTTCATAACGTCGCTCCATTTCAACCAATGCCCATTTATTTAAAGTAGCAGCCGCTTTATTGGGATCCGTCACCACCGGCGCAACCAAGTGAGGAATCCCCTCATACAAACTGAGCTCGACTTTTTTAGGATCAATCATCAAAAACTTAACCATATCCGGTTTGGCACGCAATAAAATAGATAAAATTAAAGTATTAACACACACACTTTTACCCGACCCCGTCGCACCTGCTATCAAAACATGGGGCATCTTAGCCAAATCAAGCAACACTGCCTCGCCCGTAATGGTGAGCCCCAACCCCGCCACCAAAGGTGATGATTGAGAATAAAATGCGGTCTTTTCCAGCAAGGCACGCAGGGTGACGGACTCCGTTTGGCGATTGGGTACCTCAATCCCTACCAATGCTTTACCTGGTATCGGCGCTTCAATTCGAACATCAGGGGCTGCTAATTTTAGGGCAATATCCTTGGATAGGGCCGTGATTTTGGCCACCTTCACCCCCACACCTGGGGACAATTCATAACGCGTCACAGAAGGGCCGGGCGTAATATTCACCACCTTCGCTTTGACCCCAAAACTTAATAATGCTTCTTCTAAAATAGCCGATTGCTCTTGTCTAATCTTAACATTTTCTTTGGAATGAAGGGTTGACCCACCACCCGGATCCAATAAATTCATCGAAGGGAATTCATAATCAGTTGCGTCAGATGGAACCACCAACCGAGGGGGACGATCCACAGATGGGGGCACTACCTCGATCGGCAATTCTTCTAACACAGATGGACTCGTTACCTCATCGTCCTGTGTCTCTACCATGGGTACGGGTGGCAAGGCTATAGGCGACGCCATATCCCCCCCCTTTACTGGACGTGAACGGACCTGTGCGGTTGGGGGTGCCACCTTCACCCTTAATGGACTCGGAACCTGACGCATCCAATCCATAAGCTGACGGATTGACTTCGGAAATACCATGACCCAAACCCCCATTAATAAGGCCAAAGCCCATAAAATGGTTCCAGCCGCCCCCAATAAAGGTGTGGATACCCGACCAACCCCCCATCCCAGTATCCCCCCAGCCTGTGCCATCAAAGGCCATTCCCACGCCTGCCCCCAACCCCACCACAACGTTGCCAACGTGGCCGTTGCCATTAAAACCCCAACCCCACCCAATAAAGCCACCCATACTGAACAACGCCGACGAGCAATCATCCATCCCATTCCAATTGCCACCCATCCCACCAAGCCACTGGCCCGACCCAAAACCAGCATCAACCCATCCCGAACCAAAACAGTTCCCACCCAACCTGTCCATGCCGGCTTGATACCTGCCACCACCACAAAACTTCCCAACAAAACTGTGATGATGCCCGTCCATTCAGGAGAAATCGAAATCGACTGAGTCCGTCGCTGTCGCTTTGCCATGTTATTCCTGAATCGTTACCATATCCCCCACTTTGAATCGGTATTTTTTAGATAACCCCCCATTGATTTCCAAAACATAGGGCACCAAAACAGATGGGGAAATCACGTCCAATGTTCGGGGTATGGCACTATGATGAATATGAGCCACCCGCTTGTCAGACCCAATAAATAACAAATCCAAAGACAAATAGGTATTTTTCATCCAAAATGCTTGACGACGTGCCGATGGAAAAACAAATAACATGGCCCGGTTAGCTGGCAAGTGGCTACGAAACATTAAACCCATCTCTTGTTCCTCGGTTGTTTTGGCCACTTCTGATTCAAAACAATGCCGTTTGACACAAACACGGGCAGCCCCTATCAAAGTTGGACATAACAAAAGACATACCAAAACCCCCCATAATTGAACCGATTTAACGGGATTCAAATGTTACGCACTCACTTTTTTATTAAGTCGAATCGCTAGTCTGGATTTTTTGCGAGCCACGGTAGATTGCTTTAAAATACCCTTAGATACCAATTTGTCGAGTGTACGCAACGTGCTACGAACCAATGCCTCCGCTTGCTCATGCCCCGATTCAATGGCCAAATTTGCTTCTTTAATCACCGTTTTGGATAGGGTCTTGTAACGCAAATTACGTGTGCGATTACGCTCATTAATTAAAACATTCTTTTTTGCTGATTTGGTATTGGCCATTCAAGAACTCCTTTATTTAAATAACAATTTGACGATTCAAGCAGATCCAGCTGATGTGGATTGTTGGAACTCACACTATTTTGTAGCCAATGTTACACCCCAATGCCCATTCAATCAACGGGCAAAGAAACAAGCAGCGTGTCACTCTACTCTGCTAGGGTCATTCCCTGCTCCCTACGCTACACTGAATTGGCTACCATCACCTCCGGAACCGGCATAATCGAAACATCCGTTTCTAACTCAGAAATCGCTTGGCCAATAAAAGACCCTTCCACGGTGGCACACAATTCCGGAATCCATCCAGAACAAATCTTAATATGATTTTCTCCGACTTGGCACGCATAACTAGGATCATACCCAATCCAACCATACCCCAACAAATAAACTTCTGCCCATGCGTGTAATTCCCCACCCGATTTGAGTCGGGTATGATCGTATACATACCCACTCACAAAGCGCGCTGCGATCCCCATACTTCGACAACACGCCACCACCAACCAAGCAAAATCACGACACGACCCTTTGCGTTGTAATAACGTATGATTGGGGCTGTGTGGCCACCCAAATTCACGATATTCCGTTTCAAATTGTTGATTAATATACTGAATGAGGGCCATTAAAAACCGATCTATCCGCCCTCCCACTTGTGCCACCACTTGGTTACATAGTGACAGAACCCCTTCTGAATCATCAATATGGGCCAAAAATGGGGATAACCCACCATACACTTGCGGGGGATAACTCATCGGGAATACAGGGTTTGTAAACAAATGTAATTCATTGGGAACCAATGATTCTTTGGCAATCACCACTGCGGTGGTTTCTATGGTCAAGGCATCGGTGAATCCATCAAAATACAACCGATGAAACAAGCTATCATCAATTGAATCGAGTATCAGGGTGTGTTGTGGATTGGGATTAATGAATAAATGAAACTGTTCAACCCGTTGATGAGAGGTTGAACGAGGGCGTAATCGTAACATATGTGGGGTTAACGAAACCGGATTTGAATATTGATACGTTGTACGGTGATTAATTTTGAGTCTCATAGCATTATCTCGGCCTTTATTTGCTCAACAACCATTGTTCAAACTTGCTTATCATCTCATATTAGATGACACCCATCGTTTGATAATAAAAGTTGTACATTATATCGCAAGTTGATACATCTCGCAAAAGAAATACGTCACACCTTCCTTATAGAGTGGCCTCCTTCCCTTGATCACCACTCATTCTACCCCCTTTTTTTATCGATACCCCAAGTTAAAACACATGCCCCAATCCAAAATGGATCATCCATTCTTGGCCATACGCCACGTCAAATCGCAAGGGGCCAACCGGTGAACTGAATCGAACCCCTAGCCCAAATGATGAGCGATAAGGGGCGTTCAACACATTCACTTCCCCACTACCTGCATACCCGATATCCCAAAACAAAACGCCCGTAAACAAACTGCTCAATCGATGGCGCGTCTCAATATTCAATAAACTTTGGGTATTACCCAAAAATGGGGGTGCTGTCTCTCGATACCCACGCAAGGTGTTCGGCCCCCCTAACACAAACCCCTCATTTTCAAAGGTAAAGGTGCCCGTAGAATGGGGCACAAACGTTCCCCACATCCAACGGGCCGCCACCATGTGATCGGGATGTAAATCCCAATACCCGCTTAATTGGCTCACCGTTCGCTGAAAGTGCAACCCCCCTAACTCAATATCACCCAGTCGCCCCCCAATCTCCTGAGTAAGGGACCATAGCACTCCGTTGCGGGGATCCCGGCTATCTTGAACCGTTTGGTAGAGCATGCCCCAACTCAACGATCGAATTAAATAGGATGGAATATTGGCTTTGGGCTCAACCGATTCGTGTAAATACCGCCACGTCCACTTTAAATCATCCAATGGCATCCACACCACCGTGACATCACTGCCCGATCGCACATTATTAAACGCCACCCTTGATTGACTCGACAAATCCTTGGTTAAAAATTCAGACCTTGTTTCTTGCCAACTCCCCACATTAACCGCCAAGGGCACCCAATTAAAGAGCCAAGGTTGAAAATATCGCACCGAATACCCTTGGATTCCCCACTGATTTTGATACGCAACCTGTATTTTAAGCGACAAATAATCACTGGGCAAAATAAGGTGGCGATAATCTGAACGAATAAATCCTGTAATCGGGTTTTCCCCCGCTTTATCTGTATATTCAAACCCCGCATCCACTTTATTTTGCTTGCGTAAACGGATTGGAAAATCAAGCACCAAATCTCGC
>SXXA01000096.1 GCA_005791325.1 Actinomycetota bacterium
CGTTTGAATGATGTCCATTTTGACCGGCATAATGGCTGTATGGGGGCTTATTTTGGGATGGTTTTGGTTGGATCGTTGGCGTTTTGAGAAAAAAAAACAGCATATGATACAGTCGGTACAATCTAAGTTTGGGGTATATATGGAATCGTTGGAGGACTTAGACGGGGTGATGTATACAGTGTATACCGCTATCCCAGACTTGGACGACACACAAAGTGAGGAATCATATGCCCCCTCTTGATGAATGGAATGAGGACTATTTTAATCGAATGAAATCGGATCCAGATTTGTTTTTTTCTTGGGCAAATGAGGTTGTCCAATCACTCGAAGACAACCATTTAAAACCCCTTAGGGTCAGCCAAATGGCATTACAACCTCCCGTATCACAAGACGTATCCCAATCCCCATCGACCGAACTTGTTCCCCCACCTAGTTTGCCACCTGTTGTTCGTCAGCGTCCACCGGCTAACCCCTCGTCGACCCAAGTGGCTCCCCCGACGGGGGTAACCCCGTCTCATTCTCCGATTTCATCATGGGCGGCTGCTGATCAAGCGAATGGTGGCACTTCGTCGGCCCCTCTTGAGAGATTGCTGGACAGTCCGCTCATACCCGAGGAATCGGGGTTTTTATCCGAATTTAAGTCTCATATGGCCCAGACTCCCCGGCCAGCCACTCGTAACCCATCCCCATCAGGTAAACCCAAGGTTGTGCCTGACTCCAATTTTGTTCCGGACTCTATCAAAACGGTTCAATCCAACGAGGCACGACGCAAGGCTGCCGAAGCCAGAATTAGTGACTTATTCAAAAAAGACCGAGGCTCGGTATTGTAATGTCAAATCCAATAGATTATTGGCAACAGCAATTATGGGTTTCTATTTTGCGACGTCGCCGCGCTTATTTGTCGAGTGGTCGTTCATTGCAGGGTTTGTGGTGGGTGGTGTCGGTGATGGCCATGGGGCTTGAGCTTTGGTGGATTCGGCTGACGGCTTGGGTTGGATCCAGTGCACACTGGCGACGCTATCGTTGGCTGAGACGGGTATGGGAGTGGGTATTTCGTCGTTTGGGTATGATCGTGGTGCCCGTTTTGCCATTGACAACGGTGAAGGGTCGGATTTGGTTATATCCTAGGGTGCATACAACCTTGGATGTGGGGGCGATGTTTCAGCTGTTTCCGATGGGGGTATTATTCCCCGTGCCCTTACATATGCTGAACTCATCGATTCTTGAAGCCGGGCCATTTTCAAAATGGGGTCGAGAAATGGCCCCTTTTTCATATCCTGATTTGGGTTCAACCACGCAATTATCCGTGATTCGCTCATTATTAAAACGTGGGTATTCAGTAGCGGTTCCCATTAACCCATCTCCCCAACACCCCGAGAATATTCCCACGTTGGGTATTGAACCGGGGGTAATCTCATTATTAGAAACATATGATGATATTTGGCTGGTTAATTTTTTGGAGTTGCGGGTAATGGATATGACGGATCCTTCTCACTTGGTACCGGTGGTGGTTATGGTTGAATCCTTGCATGATATCTTCCCTAAAGATGGGTGGACCACGCAACGAGGATTGGAAAGCTTGGGCCGACGCTGTGGCTTTAAGTCGGCCGTTGCGTTGCCCAATACGGTGCCAGATCGTGGCTAATGTCCTGATGCAGGTGTATTTGGAATCGGTGGATTCCACCAATGATTTGGCCCGCCGATTGCTTCCAAGCATGCCTGTAGAGGGAATGGTGATGGTTGCATTCTCTCAAACCAATGGGCGGGGGCGATTGAATCGTTGCTGGGAATCACCCAAGGGGGGCTTATATTATACACGGGTCGAACCATCTAGGGGTCGAACCCCCCTATCGGTGGCTCATTTGGTACAACGGATGGCACTTAAGCAAGGGGTAGCCTGTCAGATTGAATGGCCCAATGATTTGATTATTGGTCATCGGAAGTGGGGGGGTATTTTGATTGAGCAATTATCCCATCCAGTGAGTCGGATACGATATGATATGATTGGAATTGGGCTGAATTTGAATAAAGGAGAAGGCCTTGGGGGAGGACATTTAAATGCCATATCGGCACAAGATGTGTTAGGTTATTCTGTATCAATTCAAAAATGGGCTGCGGCCTTAACCGAGGAGTTTGGATGTCAGTAAGAGGAATTCGTGGTGCATCGGTGGTTGATTCCAATACAAAAGAGGCTATTTTGGCTGAAACAACCACCTTATTAATTGAAATGATTCAAAGGAATGGGGTTGAATTTCAAGATATTGCCTCTATTTTTTTTTCCTTAACCGATGACCTTAATGCTGAATTTCCAGCCATTGCCGCTCGGCAGATGGGGATGACGGATGTGCCATTATTATGCATGAATGAAATTCAGGTACCCGGTGGGCTGTCCCGATGTATTCGCATTTTGATCCATTGGAATACGGAACGAGCGGCATCGGATATTAGTCATCCTTATTTAAAAGAAGCCGTCTCGTTGCGACCCGATCGGGCATCCGATTCATGTTAACACGTATTGGTATCATTGGTCTGGGCTTAATGGGAGGGTCTCTGGCCTTGGCTTTACAGCGGGCGTTTCCGGGTGTCTATATTATGGCGATGGAAGTGGATGGGGGGGTTGTTGATTGGGCAACTACCCATGGAATGGTGGATGAGTGGGTACATGGGCATGATGGTTTCCGTGCCTGTGATTGGGTGATTTTGGCGTCTCCCACACCAACCATACCCCATCATTTATGGGCCTTAAATTCGATTCAGGGGTCCTCGTATATTCTGTCGGATGTGAGCAGTGTTAAGTCACCCATTCTAAATGCATGTCGAGATACTCAGTGGCGATATCCCATGGTATGGATGCACCCCATGGCTGGGAAGGAAGTGGGTGGGATTCAACATGCCGATGCACGATTGTTGGTCAATCGCCCCATGTTAATCATGGGGGATGAGGGGCTGGCAACGACCAAGGTATCCAATTGGGTGGCTAAACTACCCATGACAGTGGTGCCGATGGGCTTAAAGGAGCATGATGATGTGGTAGGAGTGGCTTCACATTGGCCTTATTTAATGGCGATGTTAACGGTTCGAGTGGCCAAAAAAATGGGGGTAGCGGGGTTATCGGATGTGGTATCTTCTGGCTTTTATGACACCACGCGGGTGGCTGCTTCTTCAGCAGAGTGGGGGATGGGGGTATTAACCGCCAATCAAGCGGTTTTGCGACAAGCGATTCATGTACTGCGTCAAGAATTAATGGTTTTAGAATCGGATGGCGGGCTGTCTGAATTACAAAGTGATGCATTAAAGAATTGGATTAAAGAGGGGCGAGATTATCGTAATGGGTTGTTTCCAATTGCACCAATATAACAAATATGTATTTTTTTGATAAAAAAAATCATTTTATTCGCTATTCAAAGATGTTGAATTTGCTCTTTATTTAGGGTAGAGTTGAAAAGTATTCAATACTTGTTTAAAAAATATAAACGGGGGAATAATCGTAATGTATTCAAAATTTTGTGAGTTGGGGAGAATAATATGTCAAACAATCAAGATTCGCATAATGTACCAAATGAGTCGGTAGCGCCGTCTTCAAAGCCTATGTTTCAACAGGTTAATTTAAATCAATTACAGCAAACGGCTTCTTCATTTAAGGTGGACGCCTCACCCGTTGAGCCCAAGCTGGCTGGTGGGGTGGATAAATCGGCATCATCCGAGGTTGACTTAGAGGCAACGGTTATGGACCCTGAATCGGTTAAAAATGCCATTCGAGAATTTTCGAAGGTATCGCGAGAATTGCGGGAAAAAAAGCTAAAAAATGTGTATATAGAAGCCAATACATCCGAAGGCTCGGCGATTATGAACATATCGCCCAAAGAAACGGTTATTACGATGAAGAGTCCCCGCCATGTGTTTATTTGTAATCATGCCACGGCCGATTGTTTATATGATGGGCAAGTAGCTAAATTTGGTATCATCCAAAAATTTCAGGCTATTTCGGCGGAAATTAGTAGTAAGGCTCAATCAGGTCAAGCCCGAACCAAAATGGTTAGAGAAGATTAGTAGTGGGTTAGGGATTGAACAAAGTGGGCATTGCCCCCCCCCTTCTCATAGAGCAAAGCCCCTTAGCGCCCATACAAGTAGGGTTGCCCGATAGGATTAACAAGGGGACACCTTTATGGCGAAGCACCCATATATTCATACGCTAATCCATTCATTATGTTCGATGCAACTTATTAATGGGGGTATCCGATAATTGGTAACAGACATTTTAAAACAATCTATGTTTAAGGATATTGCATGTCATCAACTTTACCAGCCTACTCAGCAACGTCAAGAGCCGTCACCGGATTTCAAGGGGCAACCCAGACTTTCTTGCAAAATTTGGTGGATCCTATACAGCAATTAGCTACAACCCCCTCTGCATCAGCAGCTACAACCTCAGCTCCAGTATTAGCCCCCGGTTATAAGGGGCGACTTAGCATAGAAGGGGTTGAGGCTATCATTGATGCTTACAAGACTCAAAAGACTACCCAAATTGATTTCTCGGGATATGATCTTTCAGGTATAAATTTTAGCGAATTGTTTCGTGATTTATCAGGAGCTAATTTCCAAAATTGCAATTTAAAAAACGCCAATTTTAAGTATTGCAATTTGACGGGGGCTAATTTTAATCGGGCCAATTTGTTGCACGCCAATTTGTCGCACGCCAATTTGAGTGGGGCCGATTTGAGTGAGGCCGCTTTGAGGCTCGCCAATTTGAGGGGGGCTGTTTTGATTAAGGCCAATTTGAATTTGGCCAATTTGTCGTGCGCTATTTTGAATGATACCGATGTGGAGGATTCTAATTTAATGCGGGCTAATTGTAAGGGTGCATATTGGTTGCGCGCCAATTTGACTAGGGCTATTTTGAGGAAAGCCACGTTGAGTGGGGCCGATTTGACGGGCGCCAATTTGAGTGGGGCCGATTTGACAGGTGCTATATTAGAATCTGCCATTTTGAGTAACGCCACTTTGAGTCGGGCTCTTTTGAGTGAGGCCATTTTGAAGGAGGCCGATTTGAGTGCTGCTATTTTGAGTAGTGCCGATTTGAGTAAGGCCGATTTGAGTTATGCCAATTTGAGGAAGGCCTATTTAATGGCTGCCAATTTAGAGGCTGCCGCATTGAGTGGTTCCGATTTGAGTCGGGCCTGCTTGACCCTCGCCAATTTGAGGCATGCCGTTTTGATAGGGGCCAAATTAACAGAGGCCAATTTCAGTGGGGCCGATTTGAGTGAAGCCGATTTGCGTGAGGCTATTTTGATTAATGCCGTTTTGATAGGGGCCAAATTAACAGGGGCCGATTTCAGTGGGGCTGATTTAACAGAGGCCGATTTCAGTGGGGCTGATTTGAGTAGGGCCACTTTGGACTTCAAATGGCCACTTATCGATTCGATGTGGGACGATTCGATGGTTTCCAATTTGGGAGTGGGCAAGTTTGATAATTCTGGTTTTGATTAGACTGAGTTGTCGCAGGTCGATTCGAGCGGGGCCAATTTGGGCCAAGCATAAACAAATCAATCATACGGATCCTGTAATCGCTTACCTTGCATTCTACCTGTCACCCCTGGTTGCATTGGTTGCATGGATCCATCAACAAACTTTCGATACCATTTTTGATGGTTAC
>SXXA01000097.1 GCA_005791325.1 Actinomycetota bacterium
ATGCTGTCGGTGATACACATCATCAATAAACGCATTGAGGGCCTCGATACGTTGGATAAGCCCCTTTTCAATATGATCCCATTCCACCGATGACACCACCCTTGGAATTAAGTCAAAGGGAAAAATACGCTCCGTACCGTCTTCATCATGATACACATTAAATGTAATACCTAGACTTAATAACAATTTATTCACATAAGATTGGCGGTCTTGAAGATTTTTAATCGATTTTGAAGAAAAATACTGGGCAACCACATCATACGCCGCACGGGGATGACCCAATGGGGTAATCATTTCATCATAAAAGGGTCCTGTTTGATAATCTGACCAGTTAAACGTCATCAGATGGCTCCATGTTGGTGGTATAACGGATTCAGTAGATAGATCTTGCTTCAATTTCATAAATAACATAACACCTTTTTCATTTTGAATGAATGTATCAAACAGACCATATGGGCCTATGTAACAACGGATAAGGAATCATACCCAATTTTATGAAAGCATTAAACCTATGGAGAATCATTAAGCCCACGGTAAATAAATGGATTGATAAAGGTGAATCGGGTGGTTGGTTTCCATCTGGTCGCATTGTCAACCAGTAAGCACACCCTCTTCAAAGGCGCGGTACATCATACCTACCATCCGATCCGTCGGCATTTCTCCGGCGGCATGCTCACAAATGACAGGGGGTGCATATTGTCCAAGGGCGGATAATTGGCGAACCCATCGCAAAACCCATTGGGGTGTCTGCAGATGAATCATCCCAATATCGCGGGTCATTAAAAAATACAATATCGCCCATACGTTCCACATTGGTAATACCGCAATTTGTCGCTTGTTAAGGGATGTATGCGCCAACAAGCGCTTCCTTAACCCATACGACGTGGTGGCCAATGTGACAGTAGCACCCCACTCCTGTAATTGGCGGTGAAACTGACCCGCAACCTGTACGGACGATTCCTGCGACACCAATACCAAATGATGCACACTTGTTTTAAGCCACTCTCGTCGATCGATGGTAGCGGGAGGCACATGAGAGAGGTGGGATAACGATTCAATGGCATCCAAAACAGTTTGGGGTGAAATGGGAATAAGGCAATCCCTTTTTTTACACCCTGGCTTACAGCGTAGCTGGCACTCAAAGGCATGGGAAATAATACGATGATGGGTATTCCAAGGTCCCCATCGAAGGGGTTTAACAAACTTTGAGGGTGAAATACTGACCACAGGGGTATGCAATGCCGCTGCAATGTGGGTAGGCCCCGTATCGGTACCAATCACAACAGCCGCGTGATGAATTAATCCCATTAATGCTTCCAAAGTGGTTTTACCACCCAAATCAACTGGGCTGTGGGTGGTTAAGGCACGGATATCCGCCAAGCCTTGTATTTCGTTAGGGGTCACACCCGTCAACACAGGGGTGATTCCTTGGGCGACCAATAAGTCGATGAGTTGGGCATATTTTTCCTTCAGCCATGCCCGATTCCCCCCCCCCGAACTGGGATGAATGATCACAAATTGGTTGGGGATTAATTCAAAATCAGTCATTAGCTTATCCGCAGCTTCTATCATGGTAGGGGTAACCACCAACTTCATGCTGGATTGTAATGGAACATCGGGACGGATGGCCCATATTAACCGCGCACTTTGTTCGGTTTCATGCCACATTAAATTGCGAAAAGATTGTCCAATCGAGTGGGTTAAAAAAGGGGATAACGTCACACGATTTCGATCACCAATTCGAAAAGGAATTCGCGCCTGTGTCACCAACAGGGTATAAAAAATATCGTTATAGGGTAAAAAGACCATTGAAAACCCATAACTTTTAATGTGCGCCACATATCGCATGAAGCCCAAGAAACCTTTGGCCATCCCCATTTTTCTCCAATCCGGAATCACAGCATGAATATGGGGGTGATATTGGGTTAATGGAATGGTATATGGTTGCTGCAATGTGTAAATTTCAGCTTCGGGATAAGTGGCATGAATGGTGGCAATTAAAGGCAACATTAACACCACATCACCGATCGCATCTGGACGAACCACTAAAATACGCATGCGTCAATCATAGCAAAATAAATAGGGTGTGTCTTGGGCGGATTCAATCCAATTTTCTGCGGTCCCCACCAACCGATACCCTGCCCGACTCATTCTTCCCTAATGTAAGTTAAATCAGGGTTGATAGGAATGGTTAGTCAATGCTGGTTTGGTGAGATGCCAACACCACTTGGGTGGATTCATCTTGCAGGGCACCCGATAAATAATAATATTCATCCAAAAACCAATTGGCACATTTTTTGATCCATCCGGTACGCCGCCGCCCACCATCCACCCAATCCAGCACACGCCCTGGTGGCGATGTAAGCCGATATACCAGCTTCGATACGGGGTTCATGCCCAAAAACCATGCAAGGGAGGGATGTTTGGAAACAAATAGAGCCGCCGACTTTCCTTTTTCAATATTCCTCAACCGTTGCCCAGACCGAGAAACCACATGATAATGATAGTTAATGGCCGATGGAAGGTACCTTAACGGCACCCCTCGCTTTTGTAATCGATACCCCAGCTCCAAATCTTCCCATCCATACCCCGTAAAACCCTCATCAAACCCACCCATCTCATGAAACAATTGAACCGGCATCGACAAATTACCAGTTAGCCAATAATACCAACCCAACCGTTGCAAAGGGGCTAAGGATTGTTGAATATACGGTTCCAGCCAATCAGGATTGGGGGGCCAATGCAATTGGGTCATATTATTGGTAAGCCCCTCAAAGCAAGTCATTCGCTTTTGGGTTTGATGCGCAACCCAATGGGATTTTAAAAAAGTAGGATCCGGAATCATATCCGCATCGGTAATCACCATAATGGGGGCTTGCACCAGCTGAGATCCCCAATTACGGGCGGCAGCCTTCCCTCGATTTTCCACTTGCTCAACGTAAATAGCACACCCAATTGATGCGGATGACAAAAATGAAACCGTTCCATCGGTGGAGCCTGAATCCACAAATATAAGCTCAAATTCAGAGAGTGGTAAGGATTGATTGGCATACCCTTCCAATACTTTTGGCAAACAATCAATTTGGTTGTAAACACCCATAACCACACTTATTTTAGGTATCATCATATGGGTGATACTACCCGATAAAAGGCAAAAAAGACAATCATGCTACCAACCAACCAGGTCATGATGCGACGCAATGGGGCCTATCCAGCGATACCCCATCACCATGGCATAAAAATAACGTTTAAACTCCGTGTGGTATCTGATAGAATACAC
>SXXA01000098.1 GCA_005791325.1 Actinomycetota bacterium
ATAATTAAATTCCAATCCCATTATTGCACAGCCATGGGTGGCGGATGTTTCTAAAATAACGGTTTCCTTGGATAATTTGGCAATTAAATTACGAGTGGGTTCATTGGCAATGAGTTGTCCCCCTTGAATAACGCCCACTTGTCGACAGAGGGCTTCGGCTTCTTCGATGTAATGGGTGGTCAGTAAAATGGTCACCCCTTCTTGGTTTAAGGTTTGTAATAATTGCCAAATGACCCGTCGCAACTGAATATCCACCCCTGCAGTTGGTTCGTCTAAAATTAAAATAGGGGGGCGGTGAATTAAGGCCCGAGCCAACATCAACCGGCGCTTCATGCCACCTGATAGTTGAAATGCAGGTACCCGTTCTAGACCTGTTAATTCCAATTGTTCCAACAACACGGCCATGCGATCGCGTGCTACGGCGGTGGGTACCCCATAATACCCAGCATGGGTTCTTAAAATTGTTTCACACGTTTCAAATACCATGGCATTAAATTCTTGTGGCACCACCCCCATTTGCTGTTTGGCCCTTGCTGGATGTTCGGATAACCCAATGCCCCCAATCTTGATTTGCCCTGATGTGGGGGTAATCAGCGATGAAATCATCCCAATTGTGGTTGATTTTCCAGCCCCATTCGGGCCCAATAAGCCAAAAAAGGTGCCTTGATTAACGGTTAATGATAACCCCTTCACCGCCACATGATCGGGGGAATATTGTTTCACTAAGTTAACGAGTTCAATTGCAGACATGGGTTATTGAAGGGAGCGCACCCATTGGTCGATTCGGGTTAGCCCGTCTTCGATGGCGGTCATTGAGGTGGCATACGACAATCGGATAAACGAATCAGAACCGAAACCGGATCCGGGTACGCATGCTACAAACACATCTTGCAATAAATATTGGCAAAAACTCGCACTATCCGTAATGACCCCGCTGGCGGATTTTTTACCAATTAAGGCCGATATATTCGGAAAGGCATAAAACGCCCCGCCGGGTAACAGGGTGGGCAAGCCGGGTATTTGATTTAATCGGGTCACCATTGTATCGCGACGGGCATGAAATTCAGCTTTCATGGCCTTTATTTCATCATCACCACCGGTTAAGGCTTGTACACTTGCCCATTGGGATGGGGTTGTTGGGTTGGATGTGGTATGGCTTTGAATTTTACCCATGGCATCCGCAATGGCGGGATTGGCGGCGGCATATCCAATTCGCCATCCGGTCATGGCGTAAGATTTTGACACCCCATTAATTACAATTGTTAATGATTTAAGTTCAGGGGATAGTTGTGCAATACTCACGTGTCCCTCTTCACTGTAAATTAATTTTTCATAGATTTCATCAGAGATAACCAATAACTGATGTTGAACAATAATTTTGGCCAAGGCCTCTAATTCATGTCGGGTATATACCGCTCCTGTTGGGTTCGATGGAGAATTTAAAATGACCATTTTGGTTCGGGGTGTAATGGCATTGGCCAATAAATCAGGGGTGAGTTTAAATTCCGTTGATTCATTGGTTTCAACAAATACGGATTTCCCACCTGCCAATCCTATTTGATCAGGATAAGAGACCCAGTAGGGAGTGGGTACAATCACTTCATCACCTGGATTGATGGTGGCCATAATGGCATTAAAAATGGACTGTTTGGCCCCACAGGATACCACAATATGATTGGGCCGATATTCCAATTGGTTGTCGGTTAAAAACTTATGGCAAATGGCTTGTTTTAGTTCCGGAATGCCCGAGGCTGCGGTGTAGGTGGTTTTACCATCGCGAATGGCTTGTACGCCGGCATCTTGAATGGGAATGGGTGTTTTAAAATCGGGTTCACCGGCACTAAATCCAATCACGGGTTTCCCTTCTTTTTTCATTTGTTGGGCCAACGCAGAAATGGCCATGGTGATGCTATCTCCCGTTTGGGACGCTCGATGAGACAAAAAAGTGGCAACTGTCATAAAATACCCTCTCTGATCATACGTCAATCGATCTGGTCATACATACCACATTGCGAATTCCCCATGTGAACCTACTTTGGTGAAACGAACTGGTTAAAATCAGTGTATCATTGAAATGTGTCCTATAAAATGGGGGATGATGTTGTGATACAGGAACCCCCTTGGGATGGTAACGATCGGATCCCGTCATGGAATCGCGGGGGGGGCCATGGTTTGGCGAGTTTATTACATCCTGCTATAGTTTTGTCATGACAACATATCAATGGACGAAAATGGGACGTTGGCTACTGGTTACTTGTGGCGTTTTAATGGTAATGGCATGGATGGCCAACCCCACGTATCGGGCGTATTGGGTATCGTATATCCAACGGCTTGGGCCACTGATTCAGCGGTTACGATGGCACGAATCGGTGCCCATTCAAAAAGCACATGAGGCCATGACCCCACCATGGCCAAAAGGGGCGACTCCGCTAAAGGCCCCAATTGGGGCTCATTTTAATACCAATGCGAGCCCATTTGTATTGGCATTGTCCGATACCACGGCGTATGCCGAACCCTCGAATCAACCGCCCCCCCCCAAGGTGACTCATTTACAGGCCGGACAGCGGGTCCGGATTGTGTATCGCCATCCCAGCAAGTGGGGAACATCCCACCGTGGGGCTGGACCGTGGGTATTTATTGTGGATGAAAAAGCCAATTATGCATTGGGCTGGGTGATTGAATCCCAACTGGCCTCCCCCACTCAATTTAAACCAGTGTCTGGAATGCCCTGGGCTTATTTGGGTTTGTGTGTGGGTGATTATTGTGGCGAATTTACCATTAAATCAACGGGCCGATTTGAAGAGAAATGGGATGCCATTGGTCAAGGAATCCAGCTAAACGGGGTTAATTGGGGGCAGGTTTATCAATACGGGCCCTTTTTATGGTTTAAGCAAGATCGATCGGCTGATTTTGATGAATGGTTGATTTGGGATGGACAACAATTGAAAATGGAACCAAAATATGAATCAGAACCATTACGTATGGGTCCCAATCGAGGGACTCGATTAAGATCACCCCAATCATAAAGGAGCGTTTATGTCTACCATTCAGTATATTCATGCCAGAGGGGTGTTAGATTCTAGGGGGAATCCGACCGTTGAAGTAGAGGTTATCACGCATGATGGTGTTTTTGGTCGGGCGATTGTACCCAGCGGGGCATCAACGGGTTCTCGGGAGGCCCTTGAATTGCGCGATCAAGATATGGCCGTGTATGGGGGCAAGGGGGTGACCAAGGCCATTGACCATGTTCAGGAGCACATCCAAACTGCTTTGGTTGGCATGTCGGTATTCAATCAGTTATTGATTGATCAGACTCTGATTGAACTCGATGGGACCCCCAATAAACAGAAATTGGGAGCCAATGCGATTTTGGGGGTATCCATGGCGGTGGCGAATGCGGGTGCCATCGCAGCGGGGGTTCCCTTGTTTCGATATTTGGGTGGGGCGTTTAGCCATGTGTTGCCGGTTCCAATGATGAATATCATTAATGGGGGACAACATGCGAATAATCCCATTGATTTTCAAGAATTTATGATTGTTCCCCATGGATTTACACAGTATTCCGATGCCTTGCAGGCGGGGGTTGATGTATTTATGGCGCTTAAAAAACGCTTAAACCAGCATGGTTATTCCACCGCAGTGGGGGATGAAGGGGGATTCGCACCCAATTTTAGATCCAACGAGGAAGCGATTGAGCAAATTGTTCAGGCCATTGATGTGGCTGGCTATACTGGAAAAATGGGCTTGGCTTTAGACGTGGCGGCCAGTGAATTTTATCGAGATGGGGTTTATCATTTAACGGGTGAGGGGGTTACATTAACCACGGCCGAGTTAATTAATCGGTATGATGAGTTATTGAATCGGTACCCCATTTTATCCATCGAAGATGGCTTGTCAGAAGCGGATTGGACTGGGTGGGCCCAACTCACCACCCAATTGGGAGATCGAGTCCAACTGGTTGGGGATGATTTATTTGTTACCAACCCCACTATTTTAAAAGAAGGGATTCAAAAAAAGGTGGCCAATGCATTATTGGTAAAGTTGAATCAAATTGGAACGGTGACGGAAACCCTACAGGCGATTGATCTGGCCAAATCGGCTGGGTATACATCGATTATTTCCCATCGATCGGGGGAAAGTGAAGATACGTTTATTGCGGATCTGGCAGTAGCCACCAATGCTGGGCAAATTAAAACGGGTTCATTATGTCGGTCTGATCGCGTGGCTAAATATAATCAATTATTACGCATTGAAGAACACTTGGGATCCGTGGCCACTTACCCAGGTCTTGCCATCTTTAAACAACATGTCCAAACGGTTGGGGCGTAAATTGGTGTTGGGGGGCTTGGTCATGATTATGGGGTATTCGATATGGATTGGCCTAAAAAATCTTTTTCGCTATAATGCCTATATTGTGGAATATACCCAGCTGTACCAAGCTATGCTAACAGAGAACAGAGTCAATGACCGAATGAAACAATTGCTTTCATTATTACAGGACCAATCCTTTTGGGAAATGACCGCCAAAACAAAATTAGGCTATGTTAAAGAAGGTGAAGTGGTGTACAAAATACACCATGGTAAGGTTCCCAGTATTAATCAATCGGTTCCCTCCAATCAAAAAGAAAGTATAAGGTAATAACAATGGATGACGAAAAAATTGGTTCAATATCAACAGGGGTTATTACCCATATCACCACGTTTGGGGCGTTTGTTAAATTGGAAGATGGCGAAGAGGGATTGGTTCACATTTCTGAAATTGCAAATGAGTTTGTATCTGATATTAATAAGTTTGTGACGTTGGGGGCCACCGTTAAAGTTAAAGTGATGGCACGTAACCAAAAAAATAGGTTGGAACTCTCCATGAAGCGTGCGGCCGATGATTATGAGGCCGATGTCACCACTACCTTGCATAAAAAATCAAAAAATACTGTATTTGAGGACAAGTTAACGGCTTTTTTAAAACGATCTGAGGAAAAGCAAATTGATATTCGACGTAATCTGAAACACAAACAAGGCATCACCAAAAAACGCCGCTAATGTCGACGATATCCGCAACACCCCAAGACTTAGCTTGGCTTGAAAATGGACAAGAGATCAATCGGGATAGTATCTCGGTTACTTTTTTAGCGCGACACCCATCGGGTCAATCAGTTTGGGTAACCCGATATGATTGTTCAAATTTACCAACACAGTTGCCTGATCAGTTATCAGAGTTGGCACAGTCGATTGAATTGGTTCGATCGGATGGAATGGTGCCCTTGTTATATCATTACCAAGTTGGAACCTACTTTTATGCGGCATATCATGCCCAGTCCACGTATAAGCCCCTTCTTACCTTTCTTAAAACCACTCCACCCCAAACGGATGTTGAATGGATTGAGCTTATTCGCAAACTACTGGGGGTTGCATTGGTGGTTGAACGGGTTGGTTTAACCCACGGTACTTTGTCTTTGGTATCAATTGTGATGAGAAATAATACGGTAGCGGTTATGCATACTGGGCTTCATGCCTTGGTACTTCAAGCATCATTACCCTTGATTGATCAGTATGATATGGCCATGTTTTTGGCACCAGAATTGTTGGTGGGGGATCCCATTGATGGGCGGTGTGACGTATACTCGTTGGGAGTTATGTTATATTTGTTGGTTACTGGGCAGTGGCCGACGCCTTTTACCACATCCATTGCTTCACTAAAAACCAATTTGTCGAATGGTATATTTCCCATTCAATACAGTCATATTCCCAATATCCCGAGTTTAACCCCTTTGTTGAAACAGTGTTTGGAGTTGGATGCCCCCCGGCGTCCGGAAAAAATGACCCGATTGTGGTCGTTGTTTGAAGAAGCGACCTTTCCCCATCGCCCCTTGAATGACCCCTTATTAGCCGAACAGTCATACCAAAAACCACATCATCCGATTCAAAAGAGTCGTCGGCGCCAGTGGATTGTGGTTGGTATGGTTGCCTTGATTGTATTGGGAATGGCAACTTATCAATGGATTGTTCATTATGCTACAGGTTTATCTGTGGCGACAGTCCCCAATATTATTGGTATGTCCGTTGAAGATGCCGAACTACTTTTAGGGGATCAAAAAATGAGGTTGCAAGTGGTAGGTAATCAAGTTAGCGATACCATCCCCGAAGGAATGATTGTGGATGTTAAACCGGCGGTTGGGACCCAAGTTAAACAAAATCGACTCATTTTAGTTTATAAAGCCATTCGTCAAAACAAGGGGATGATCCCCAATTGGCAAGGGCAAACCATGGTACAAGCGACGACAGCCAGTGAGGAGTTGGGGCTTTCGTTACATATCGAAGCGGAGGCCTATTCTCTGACCATTCCCGCTGGTGAAATCATTTCGCAAACCATTACACCCAATACCCATGTTAGTCAAAATCGATCGGTGGGGGTGGTGGTGAGTAAAGGGTATCCGGTTGAGGTGCTATTAACACCGATGGATGCCTCTTCGGTGGCGGTTACCATCAAGACGGCTGTATTGGAGCAATGGCCCTCCCAGACCATCTCAATCATGTATCGCAGTGGGGCTGGGGCCACTCCCTTGGCCAGCAAAACCTTGGCGCCACTTGAAACATCGGAGGATACATTTACGGTAACTGTGGGTGGGGATATTGAGGTTTATTTTAATGATCGATTGGCGGTTAGAAAGCGTGTGAATGCCCCTAAATCCCGATGATTCCATTTATTTAAGTCGCCTGCTTGAACTGAGTGAAGGTTACCCTCGCAGAAATGCTTCGCCCAATCCAGCTGTGAGTGCCATTATTACCAACCAAGATGAGATAGTGGGGGAAGGGGTACATCAGGGGCCAGGAACCCCCCACGCGGAGGTCTTGGCCATTCAGCAAGCAGGCCCACTGGCGATGGGGGGGACTCTGTATGTTTCGTTGGAGCCTTGTAGTCATTGGGGACGAACCCCTCCTTGTATTCATGCGATTTGTGATGCCCAACTGGCACGGGTGGTTATTGGTGTGTCAGACCCTAATCCGTTGGTGAAAGCCACCCCCCCCATCCCGTATTTAACATCACGAGGCATCGATGTGGTTATTGGTAACCGTGAGACAGATTTTAGGTGGGTTCATCGGTCGTTTTTAAAAGGGATTTTACATCAAACCCCATTTGTCACGGCGAAAGTGGCCACTAGTTTAGATGGTAAATTGGCGTTTCGGGACCCCCAACGTCCCTATTTAACGGGGCCTCAATCACTCGAGTGGGTTCACCATCGGCGGGCTTATTGTGATGCGATTATGGTAGGGATCGGGACTGTTTTGGCGGATGATCCCTTACTCACATGTCGGCAAGCAGGTGCTAAAAATCCCATTAAGTTGATTGTAGATTCCAAGGGGCGCCTTCCATTATCTGCCCGTTTATTTGACCAAACCACACCAGAGGACGTCTGGGTTATTTTATCCAATGATGCACAAGGGGAGTCGGTTGAGGCATTGAGCAAGGTGGCCCAATTCATTCGTTTTACGCCCCCGTTCAATTGGCAACAGGTATTGGGTGACTTGGCCAAACGGGGTATCCATGACTTAATTATTGAAGGGGGGCCTACCTTGTTAACCAGTGCATTTTCGCAAGGGGCCATCGATGCTATTGATCTTATGGTGGCCCCAACGTTATTGGGTGGGGCAAACCGACCCACTTTTTTAGAGGGGGAGGAACTGCCGTTGGGCGGGATTGACTCACAAATTCGATCGGTAATACAACGTGGGGGGGATGTTCATATAACCAGTGTGATTCACCCATTTTTTAAAAAGGAGGCATCAATATGACCCAAGCCCTATATTCGATACCCATTGATCTGCCTTTGGTTCGGCAAGGTAAAGTGCGTAGTTTATATGATGTGGGTCCCTTTTATTTGATGGTAACGACCGATCGCATCAGTGCCTTTGATTCTGTTATGCCAACACCCATTCCGAATAAGGGAAAATTGTTAACACAACTCAGTGAATTTTGGTTTCGTCATACTGAATCGGTGATTCATAATCATTTTATTTCATCCTTACCGCATTCCATGCCACCGGATGTCCATCCGTATTTGGATGTATTGCGTGGAAGAAGTATGTTGGTTGCTAAAACCACGCCAATTGAGGTGGAATGCGTGGTTCGTGGTCATATGGCAGGGTCGGCATGGGCAGAGTATCAGGCGCATGGCACGGTGGCAGGGATACCACAAGCCAAGGGGTTACGGTTGGGGAGTCGTTATCCGACGCCGATTTTTTCACCCGCGATTAAAAATCATGATGGGCATGATGAAAATATTTCGTTTGAGCAGTTGTTGGATCGTGTGGGTCGTGAGGTATCGCATCAGCTTAGGGAGTATAGTTTGGCATTATATGAGGCGGCTCAAGCGCGATTGCGTGGCACGGGCTTAATACTAGCAGATACCAAGTTTGAATTTGGTTGGCTGGGAAATCAAATGATCTTAATTGATGAGGCGCTGACCCCTGATTCCTCGCGATACTGGGATGAAACAACCCCTGTAACGGGGGAATCGCCGCCTAGTTTTGACAAGCAAATTTTGCGAGATTACCTTAAAAAAATGGGTGCAAATGGCCCAACTGATTTACCGGTCGACATCGTGAAGAAAATTGAACAGGGGTATTTGGATGGGTTTTATCGAATTACTGGGCAAGCATTTAATCCGGATATACCGGTATCTGAACAATGGGCAGGTAGCATTAAACGGGTCATGACACCCCTTATTCATCAAAACAAGCCCCCTAAGGATTAGTTGGGTTCATCCAAATACGATGTTAGACGAGTTGGCTTGATTGCACTTGGGGAATATGGTGGTGGAGGGAGCTGGATTTGAACCAACGTAGAGCTAAGCTCGGCAGATTTACAGTCTGCTGCGATTGACCACTCCGCCATCCCTCCATCATTTTTTATATTCTACCGCTTTTAGGTAAGATGGCCAAGTACTTAGGGGTTCAAATGGTTGGGGGTCAATTAAGGGTGTTATTTGATGAAGAAGTAGATGGTTTCCCCACTTCCCCCCTTGCACCAGTTAGATCGTGGGTGCTACGCACCCGCACCCAGCTAGGGGCGTAGCCCCATACCCCTTGGCTATGGGTTTTGCCCCTCAAATAGGGTAAAGGGGATTTTAAAGTGGCGTAGCCCCTTTAAGCGGGCGCGGGCACGCAGTGCGCGTTATCCTGTATATTTGGTGGTGCTATGATTAAATCATTGCATAATTGGGTATTACAATGCCATGATATGTATCCTACAACGATGTTTATGGGTTTTTCTTTGGTTGCTTCAGGTTCAATTAGCTGAAGCAATACCATTCCAAGCTAGTGTGACGCCCATTCTGAATGAGTCCTTAAATTTTCGTCAAGGGGTTAGTCAGAAGCCTGTTGCCTCCATTCAAGTTCAATGTGATCCAAGCTCTCAATTTTCGATTCATGTGTCTTCAGAATATGGACGTTATTTTATTATAAAAGAAGAATATACCGGCCACCCTGGTGAAATGCTTCCTTTTTCAGTTGATTTAATTCATGGTCAAGCTAGTAACCTTCATTATTCACCCCAATTAGGACAATTAAAAACCTTGGAGTCTTCAGTGACATATGGGTTTACATCCACCGGAGATAGTGGTGAATTGAGTGGTCCCCAAACATA
>SXXA01000099.1 GCA_005791325.1 Actinomycetota bacterium
AAAGTTCTCAATTTCTTTGATGGTCTTATCGATATTGTTATCGAACTTGATATTGTGGATTCTTCCAATGATAATGAACGACAAGTCGTCTCTGCTACGGCCAAAGCACCCCATGCCTTGTTTCGTGCAGAATTTGCCTCTCACGATATGTATGCCAGTGTCGATCATGTCATGGACAAATTAATCGTACAAGTTAAAAAATACCGCGAAAAACAGAGGGATCATCACCCCGATCAACCCAAATCCATCGCAAAACCAAAACGAGACAATCTTAAAAAGTTACCCCATTCTCAAGATGTGGATCCCCATTATGACTCAACTCCAATGAGTATTGATCAAGCCATTCAATTATTAGCCAATCGCCAATTACCCTTTTTAATGTTTAAAAATATTAAATCAGGTGAATGTAACCTTGTTTATGGTTTAAAAAACGGGAATATTGGGCATATTGAACCCTAGATGATTGTGGCCGTAGCTGAACATCCGGTGAGCGAGATGAATCGGCAGAAATAGGGTACCGTGACAACAAAACAACCAATCAAGGGGATCGGGTTATGGCCTAGACCAAAGCTCATAATCGGGTTATTGGTTGCGATAGCCTGTACCGTATTTGCCATGAGCCTGATGGCCGCCGTGATTATTCCATTCTCGGCACAATTTACCAACCTATTTACCAATGAATTGGTATCCGGAAAACGGGGCGTTCAAGTTCAATTGGTTCATGGTGTTGATGCCGAAAAACGAATGGTATGGTCAGAATATTTTGAGTTTACTTTCGTCAGTGGCAATATGGTAACCGAGTTGGGTCGAGTCGTGGCCATTGATGAAAATATTTTTTTGAATAAGCCACTTTTTTTTGTGTTCGCCATTCAAGATGTACCAGGAACGGTTACCATACCAGTCGAAGAACAACCACTGGCCGTTTCATCCTTGTTGAGTCGGCAAGCCATGAGCGTATCGGCCAATGCCATTATTGGTACCATTCCTTCGAACTTGGTTAGTGGTAACTATACGGGTATTACCGGCGTTGGTGTTTTGGATAGTTTAACCGTGGGATCTCGAGCCTTGGTCGTTCGAGGGGATACCAATCGAGTGGGGATCGGGGTCACCGATCCAACCGTGGCCCTGGACGTGAGCGGGTCCATTCGAATCCGAAATGGGGGCATTACATTTCCAGATGGTAGTATTTTAACCGCTGCCCCTCAAAATACCTTTATTGCCACCGGCGTGAGTAGTAACGACCAAGTTTTAATTGACGCGGATACCGGAAATCGGGGAGTGGGGGATATCCGGTTGCGAACCCGAAATACCGATCGACTGGTTATCACCAATGCCGGTAAAGTGGGAATTGGGGTCTCTAACCCAATCCAAACACTCGAGGTGGCAGGGGGAATACGTCTGGGAAATACCCAAGTGGGGGTACCCGGAACCATTCGTTACAATAGTGGATCATTTGAAGGGTTTGATGGCATGCAATGGAAGGCATTGGATATTCAAGCCAACTCAGATGGCATTTGGGAAGCGGATGTGGGATTGGGGGTGGTTCGGCTCCGTGTCCCTACACTCAAAGTAGGCATCGGGCTCACCAACCCACAATATTCTTTGGATGTATCTGGTAATGTTCGTGCCACACGATTTGAGGGAGCCTTTAAAGGCGATGGCTCTGAGTTAACCGGCATCTTATTACAATCAATGAATGGGGTTCTCCCCATCGAGAAAGGGGGGACCGGCACATCCAACTTTTCGGCATCAGGGGTGGTGGTGTTTGACCCCCAGCGAAACGCCCTTACCACCCTACCCTTGGGTTCCGGTCAGCTAGCAGTAGGAGATGGCTCGGGCATAAAAGCCAAAACACTGGTTGCCGGTCCGGGAATTCGCGTCTTACAAAGCAGTGAGGCTATTACGGTGGCACATGGGTATTCATCGCTGGTTGCACCATCGAGCGTTGAGGTTCCGGGCGTGGTGCTGGCTGGCCTTGAACTCGATACATTTGGACACGTGTCACGACTGGTTACCACCAATTTAGATGAGCGATTTTATACCAAAGAAGAAGCCGATACGCGATTTTTAACCACATCAGGGGGCACCATCACAGGCGTTATTACCATGGATAGGGGCTCCTATATCGCAGGGAATGGACCCTTGGTACTGGCACCCAATTCGGGTTCAAATGTGGGGATTGGAGTGAGTGATCCCAAACAAAAATTGGACATTGCGGGGGCCATTCGGATTGGAAATACAACCCAAAACGAACCTGGAAGTATTCGTTTCGTTAATGGGCGATTTGAAGGTTTTTCCGGAAGCATATGGCGATACTTAGATGACAGCGTCACCACGGACAGTGGATGGGTACTAACGGGTACCAATGTTAGCACCTTACCTGGACTGATGGTTGGAATTGGTACCAGTAATCCCCAAGTGGCCTTGGCGGTATCTGGTAATGTGCTCATTTCAGGGACTGCCATCATTCAAGGTGGCGTTAGTGTGAATCAGGCAATATGGTTAGGGGATCGCCAAATAACACCGGGACGATTACCGGGGAATTGGCAGGTCGTGGATGGCATTATTCGGGCCACACAATGGCGAATTGGGGATGTATCCAATATTCAATCCGATGCCTCGGTGGTGGTGGCGGGGGGATTATTGGTTAATCATCAATTAAAAATTGGCAATCTGGTTATTTCGGCGAATGGGATGGCAACGGGTCCTTGGCAATTTAATCAAATTACGGTGAACACCATTTCGGGGGACTCTGGGTTGCGAATCATACCCAATGGTCGCTTACAATTGGGGTCGGCACTGGAAATTGATGGTTCTGTGATTCGAAGCCTGAACCCAGAACTCAATATGGTTATATCGGCCAATCAAATGGTCAGCATGATGACCACCCTCAATACCCCCGTATTGGTAGTGGGTTCAGTTGTAACCATTGATGCAAGATTGGGTGGGATGGGGATCAATACCCCCCCCCAAAATGGGTTTGCCTTAAGCGTTAGCGGGGATGTGGTGATTGGCCGCTATGCTACCCTTCCAGCAGGTGGAAAAGTGGGTCAATCCGATTTATTTGTGGAAGGAAACTTGGTGGTGGATGGTACCTTATATTATGAGAACACGTTTTTGTCTGTGGTCGATTCACCCAGTGGTGGACAAGTGGCCAATGTAACAGGATCTAGGATGAATGTTGGGCCTGTATACCCCACTCAAGTGGCCAAATTTAATGTGCGGGGTGATCGGTCGATTAACGATGATGTGGTTGACATTCGATCTGCACTGGGGGAACAGCTGTTAATGGTCAAAGAATCGGGTCGATTGGGGATTGGGGTATCCAATCCAAGCGCGTATTTACATCTACGTGCTGGCACGTCTACCATCCCCCCCTTGCGTTTAGAGGCAGGGCCACTCACACTAACCCCTGTGCCAGGAGCATTGGAACACGACCAAGGACGATTGTTTTTTACCAATGATCAAGGGATGCGAATGGAAATTGGACTCATCAATGCCTCCCAAACCTTCCGAAATAAAACATTTCAACAGTCTTCAATTGATCAAGCCACCATTCAAAATCCAACTTTGTATGGCAGCATGACCATTGCAACGGGCGCTCGATTGGTATTGGCAGGAAATACAAGTAGCTGGATTGAAATGGGTACCTTGGGACGACTTGGAATCGGTTTGAGCAACCCCCAAACCACTCTGGATGTGGCGGGTAGTATTCGAATTGGAGATGCGGTTGGCAGTACGGCCGAGGGTACCATTGCCTATCGAATGGGCCGATTTTATGGGGTAACCCCTCAAGGCTGGGTTCCCCTTGATAATTCATTGTATGAGGGCGCCGTCACCTTTACAGATCAAAGTCGCCAATTTGGATATAGTAATGTAAACCTGGGTATTAAAACCACGACCCCACGCGTTGAACTGGATGTGAACGGGGTTGTAGCCGCTTCGCAATTTATTGGAGATGGCTCCCAACTAACGGGGCTTACAATGGCCCAATTTGCAGGGGTCTTACCCGTGTCAAGGGGGGGGACTGGGTTAAGTAGCATTCCTGAGGGGGCCTTTTTAATCGGAAACTCGGGGGACACATTAACAACCTTTAGTATCCCGCCCGGTAATGTGGTAATTGGAACGAGGTCTGGCCCAATAGCCGGATCCATTACGGGTGGCACGGGTATTTCGGTGTCCAATGTGAACAATCAATTAATCATTTCTTTGACGGGCGGAACGTTATTGCCATTAACCAATACCATTCCCTTGGGTCGGGCGATTTCTAAAATTGAAGTGGATAGTTTTGGTCGGTTGATGGGGCTCGAAACCCGATCCTTAGATGATATCTACCGTAAAAAAACCGATGCCGATGCCCTCTATGTTCCCATTAGCGGTGGCACCATGACTGGCCCGCTGATATTGGATGTGGATGGAGCCGATATTACAACCTTGGGCAATGGGAATTTGAATTTAATTCCAGGTGGCACGGGGCGAGTGGGGATTGGGCAAACCAACCCACAAGTCATGCTGGATATTGCCGGTGCCATTCGCATTGGGGATGCCGATGTATCGGGCTTAACCGAGGAGAATCTTCGCGGGGTTATTCGCTATCGGGATAATCGATTTCAGGGATATACCAATCGTGGATGGGTCAATTTGGATGTTGGAGAAACCGTAGAGGGTGTGTTTACTGCCGGTCAATTTCAAGGCGATGGAAGTTTGATCACCAATTTAAATCCACTTCATTTTTCAACACCAGTTCCTGTGTCTAAAGGGGGGACCGGAGTGGGGTTTTTAGCTGCCAAATCATTGTTAATTGGAAATGGCACCAATCCAATCAATACCTTGGTGTTACCAACCAATTATATTTTGATGGGTAGTGATGCGGGACCAGTGGGTGTGCAATTAAAAGGGGTGGGTATTCGAGTTGTGGTAAATAGTAATGAAATTTTAATTGAACACCCATCCAGAAACGCCAATTTACCGAGCGAGGTATTATTTGAAGGGGGGGATGTCTTACAATCACTCAATTTTGATAACGATGGCCACGTCGTATCGGTGCTAACCCGCAATATGGATGTGAGGTATTATACCAAACCTGAGGTTGATACCCTTTTGCAAAGAGGGGGGGATCAACTAATAACGGGCTCTCTCATTTTTAACATATCTGCTCCCCAGCGACCCGCTATTTCATCTATTCCCGACCAAGATCTGTTATTAGCACCCGGAGGGAGTGGCAGCATCTTATTGGGGGTGGACCAAATACCGGAGGGAGCAACCCCCGCTTTGGTATCGATTGGCGGGGATGGCTATGGTCGATCAGGGCCATTGGGTGGGGTTCAACTAGAATTGGGTGGGAAACCCAATATCGGTGTCAATCAATTCGGAACCAAATTATTAATTTCAAACTACTCAAGCTTTGGGACTGTGTATCCCATTTACGTCAAAGATAATACCGATCAAGTGGACTTTTTTGTTAAAGGTCGCTCAGGGTCAACCCCATCTTTAACCTATATTGGTGGTAACTTATTTGTAGGGGTACCAACCAGTGATTCACAACCACAAGGCACCGTGATGGCCCAATTCTTCAAAGGGGATGGCTCTCAATTAACCAATTTGAGCGCCGATAATCTATCGGGAGTCTTACCTGTATCAAAAGGAGGTACGGGGCTTAGTAGTATAGAAAAGGGTGCTATTTTATTGGGTAATAACTCGTCCTCCCTACTCACAACACGGGTATTAAAGAATGGGGAACTATTAATTGGCGACGGTGTTGATGAGCCCTCGATCGGGATGATTCAAGGCACGGCAGGTC
>SXXA01000100.1 GCA_005791325.1 Actinomycetota bacterium
GGTGTTGGATGATGTGGAGGGGCTTTGGTTTTTTATTGGTTGTGTTGTATTAAATTTTAGATTGGGAGTGCGTCATGGTTCAGCATATACAAGCCATTGTGAAGCGAAACGGCGAGCGGGTCGAGTTTGATTCGACTCGTATTGAGCGGGCTATTTATAAAGCCTTTTTATCCGAAAACATGGCGGACTTACCCATTATTTCCGAGTTGGCGGTTGAAGTGGTTGATGCCGTGAAATTGCGTATTGAGCAACCCGAGACCACCGTTGAATTTGTTCAAGATGTGGTTGAAGAAGTGTTAATGGTTCGTGGGTTTCATAAAATTGCAAAGAATTATATTTTGTATCGTGAACAGCATAAGTTAAAACGACAAGAAGAGATTCAAACCAAAATTAAAGCCCAGCAATTGCGTGTGTTGTTACCATCCAATGAAACGGATATTTTTGTTCCCGCTACGATTGAATCTAGGGTTGGGGTATTATCGACGGGTTTGGGAAAAGTGTCGGTTTCAGACATGGTGGATGCGGTTACGCGGCAGGTATATGATCGGATCCCCTTAAAAGAGGTGGGGTTGCTGGTATTGGGTGCGGCTCGCGAGCGTATTGAGCAGCACTATGATTATGCCTATTTGGCGTCTCGAATTGCGATTGATGGCTTGTATCGTCATTTGTTGGGCTGTGGAATGTTTGAGTCTGGTTTAGAAAATGCATACCGACTTTCTTTTTCTGCCTATATTCAGCGTGCAATTGAATTGGAGTTGATGAATTCAGAGTTGGCATCTTTTGATTTGAATCGAATGGCGGAGGCATTGGTTCCGGAGCGGGATCGTTTGTTTATGTATCAGGGCATACAAATTTTACTCGATCGATATTTGTTGCAAGATCGTTCGCTTAATCGGGATGTATTTGAATTGCCACAGTGGTTTTGGATGAGGGTGGCCATGGGGTTGGCCATCAATGAAACGGATCGAGAGTCGGCGGCCATTTCGTTTTATCATGTTTTATCCAAAATGGATTTAATATCATCGACGCCCACCTTGTTTAATTCGGGTATGCGGCATAGTCAGATGAGCTCCTGTTATTTGAATACGGTGGCCGATGATTTGGGGGGTATTTTTAAGATCTATTCTGACAATGCTCATTTGAGCAAGTGGGCGGGTGGTATCGGTACGGATTGGACGAGGGTTCGTGCTACAGGTTCTAAAATTAAGGGGACGAATGGCGCCTCACAAGGGATTATTCCATTTATTAAAATTTTTAATGATGTGGCCTTGGCGGTGAATCAGGGTGGGAAACGAAAGGGGGCCATGTGTGCATATTTGGAGATGTGGCACATGGATATTGAGCAGTTTATTGAATTAAAAAAGAATACGGGTGATGAACGCCGTCGTGCACATGACATTAACACAGCGGCTTGGATACCCGATTTATTTATGAAGCGGGTTAAGTCGGATGGGAATTGGACCTTATTTTGTCCTGCTGATGTCCCTGATCTTCATGACTTATATGGGGCTGCTTTTGAAGCTCGCTATCAGGCCTATGAAGCGGATTCCTCGATACGGTCGAAGGTCATTAAGGCATCTGATTTATGGCGTCGGGTGCTAACCATGTTATATGAAACAGGGCATCCTTGGATTACGTTTAAAGACGCGGCCAATGTTCGCAACCCACAAGATCATGTTGGGGTGATTCATTCGTCTAATTTGTGTACGGAAATCACTTTAAATACATCTGATGATGAAACCGCGGTATGTAATTTGGCAAGTTTAAATTTGGCCAATATGATGCGAAATGGTCGACTGGATGAGCAAAAAATACGGGATACGGTTCGTATAGGAATTCGAATGTTGGATAACGTGATCGATAACAATTTTTATCCGACACCCGAGGCAAAAAATGCCAATATGCGGCATCGAGCGGTGGGCTTGGGTATGATGGGCGATCAGGATGCGTTGTATTTAATGAATACCCCCTTCGATTCGGATGCGGCGGTGGCTTTTGCTGATGAATCGATGGAAATGGTGTCGTATTATGCCATACAAGCCAGTTCGGAATTAGCGGTTGAGCGGGGGGCTTATGAGACATTTAATGGTTCAAAATGGTCACGCGGTATTTTTCCGTTGGATACGTTGGATGTGTTGGCATCTGAGCGAGGGATTTCGGTTGATGTGTCCCGTGAATCTCGTTTGGATTGGGAGTCTTTAAAGCAACAGGTGAAGCGTTTTGGTATGAGGAATTCAAATACAATGGCGATTGCCCCTACTGCAACGATAGCGAATATTGCGGGGGTGTATCCGTGTACTGAGCCTGCCTATAAAAATATTTACATGAAGGAAAATTTGTCGGGTAATTTTATTGTTATTAATCGGTATTTGATTGATGATTTGAGTGTGTTGGGATTATGGAATCGTGATATGTTAGAGAAGATCAAGATCCAGAATGGATCTGTTCGGGATATTCCAGAGATTCCGCAATCGATTCGGGAAAAGTATAAGGAGACATTTGAGATTGCGGCGCATTGGATTATTGATGCTGCGGCGCGTCGCAGCAAATGGATTGATCAGTCGGCATCAACGAATGTATTTATGTCAACCACGAGTGGCAGGGCGTTGTCGGACAATTATATGCGGGCATGGCAAATGGGTTTAAAAACCACTTATTATTTGCGTACGTTGGGTGCTTCGCAGGTATCCAAAGCAACGGCTGGTGTCGAGGTAACAACGGGGGCGCCTGGGGAGGTGGTGGCGATTAGCCCTGTTCGAGTGGTGCCATCGGGAGTGTCGGTGATGGTGGCACCTGAAGCAGACTGTGAAGCGTGTCAATAATGTGGTTGGGTTGATAAGGAGTTATTAAAATGGCGTTAAATGATTTATTTCAAGGTGAATTTCAAAAAAAAGAAACC
>SXXA01000101.1 GCA_005791325.1 Actinomycetota bacterium
ACGCCCCAACGGCACCCATTCCCATTAACCAATTGGATGCGTCACACCCTGTGGCCAAAACCAACCACACTACAATGATGAGTCTTGCCATTTGATATGCCCATCTACCATGGTTAATACCGCTTTGCCCTGCAAGGTCATCCCGTCAAACGGTGAACATTTCCCCATCGAAACAAAGGAAGACGCATTCACCGTTACCGACTCATCCAGTCGAAATACACCCAATGAGGGAGAATTCCCCAATGCAATCCCCTGCTTTTTAAGTCCAAAAATCTGGTTGGGATTGGTTGATAAACACGCCAAAATCCGATGAATCCCCACCGTTGGCACTAAACGGGTTAGTGTCGCCGGTACCAATGTCTCAATCCCACTTACCCCACTGGTTGCCGATGTCCAATCACATCGCTTGTCATCAATGGCCGTGGGGGAATGGCCCGATGCAATGACATCAATCGTTCCATCTTGAATCCCCTCAATTAACGCGAGCACATCATCCGCTGATTGCAATGGCGGACTTACCTTCATGCAGGTGGGATATCCCTCAATGGCCGTATCATCCAACCAAAAATAATGGGGAGCCGTCCCACAAGTAATCGGCAACCCCTTTGCTTTGGCTGATCGAATTAACTCAACCCCCTTGCGTGTTGTAACCGGAAAAAAATGAAGTCGCCCGCCCACCTTCTCACACAAGGCGATATCCCGCGCCATGCGCACCGACTCCGATTCACTCGGAATTCCCTTTAAGCCCAATCGTGTGGCGACCGCCCCTTCCACTATTCCCCCACCATCACTTAAATAGGGATCATACGGCGTCACCACAATCGGGTGTGTACCCTCATATTGTAAAGCCAACCGCATTAATGCCGTATTGGTTAATGAATTGCCATCCGTAAACCCAATCGCCCCTTCAGCCACCATCAACTGCCGCTCGGCCAAGGTAAGCCCTGCCCCTTGCTGGGTTAGCATGCCCATGGTGTAAATCGGAACATGAGCGGTTTGTTTGCGACGGGTATGAATAAATAACACCATTTCAGGGGTATCCACCGGGGGGGTGGTATCCGGTGTGGCAATTAACAACGTAATACCCGAATGCAATGCCGCCAAGCTGGCCGTTTCTAAGGTTTCGATACCCTCACCACCCGGTTCCCTCAAATGGGTATGGGCATCCATTATATTGGGTAAAATGGTGGCCCCTTTTAAATCAATCACCACCATCTCATCCCCCTCCTCTTCCGGTACATACCCCATCCCCACCAATACCCCCGACTCATTAAAAAACAAATTCATCACGGTGGTGGATTGGGTTTTTGGGTCCAACAATCGTCCATTAATAAGGGCCACAACTTTATTCATTCGGGTCTCCTCCATTAATCCATCGATCCATAATCGCCATCCGAATGGCCACCCCATTGGTCACTTGTTCTAAAATCACGCTGTGGGGTCCATCCGCAACCACCGAATCAATTTCAATGCCACGATTAATCGGACCTGGATGTAGCACACAACACCCTGCCTTTAAACGGGTCATCCGCTGTGCCGTCAAGCCATACCACGCCCGATACTCCCGAACACTCGGAAAATAACCCAGCTCTTGCCGCTCATATTGTATGCGCAACACATTCACCGCATCGGCAACCTCTAATATCGTATCCAACGAGGGTGCCACATGGACCCCCATCTCTTCAATACCCACCGGAATGAGGGTGGGCGGTCCACACACCACCACCTTTGCACCCAATTTGGTTAATCCCCAAATATTGGAACGCGCCACTCGCGAATGTAAAATATCCCCCAATATTACCACCACTTTATTAGTCAATGACCCCAACGATTCTTGAAGTGTAAAGCAATCCAACAAACCTTGAGAGGGATGTTCATTAAAACCATCCCCTGCATTAATAACCGGAAAGGGCATGTGTTGTTGCAAAAAATGCGGAACGCCCGTGTGTCGATGTCGTACCACAATCCCATCAAAACCCATGGCATCTAAATTCTTAACCGTATCAAATAGGGTTTCGCCTTTTTTGGTGGAACTCGATTCCATGGCCATACTCACCGTACTTCCGCCCAACCGCTTAATGGCGGTTTCGAATGACACACGGGTTCGGGTAGATGGTTCAAAAAAAAGGGTTAAAATCGTCTTGCCCAATAAGGTTTGCGGTGCCGAACGCGTGGCTAAACTCGACTTAAATAAGGCTGCCGACTGTAATAAATCATGGATGGCCCCCACTGATAATGATCGCAAACCCAATAAGCCCATTATGCCACCGGCTTTCCTACAAAATTAATTAATTTATTCTGTACCACAATCACTTTATTCACTTCAATCCCAGAAATAAACCGCAAGGCTTTTTCATTTGATCGGGCCAAGGCCTCTAACGCCTCGGCGGTTATCCCTTTTTCAACGACCACGGTATCACGCAATTTACCATTAACCTGAATTACCACGGTACACATGCGATCCACCAACCATGCCTCATCATAAACCGGAAAATCAGACTCATGCACCGACCCATCCCCCCCTATTTCATCCCACAAAGCATCCGATATCATGGGGGCAAATGGGGCCAACAATTGTACCAAATAACGCCGAGAAATAGCCGTGGAACCATGGGTTGATAGGGTATTGACCAATTCCATCAAGCGGGCAATTGCAGTATTAAAACTAAGACGGTTAATATCCATATCCACCGCCTTAATCGTGGCATGCAAGGCCTTCATCACCAGCGGTTCATCTTGGCAAGGGGTGGGCTCCATCACCAATCGCCATACCCGATTTAAAAAGCGATGGGCGCCCTCAATCCCCGAACTCGACCATTCCAAATCGCGTTCAACAGGGGCCCCAAATAAAATAAATACCCGCAATGTATCTGCCCCATATTGATCAATAATCGGGGTGGGCTCCACCACATTTCCCAGCGATTTTGACATTTTTGCCCCATTTTGAATCACCATACCTTGGCAAACCAAGTGATCGAAGGGCTCATTCAATGTGGTTAACCCCAAATCTCGGCATACCTTGGTCATAAAACGAGCATACAACAAATGTAATACCGCATGCTCAATACCCCCAATATATTGATGAACTGGCATCCAACCACCTGCCCGATCCAAACGAAACGGGAGATGGTGACAATGAGGGTCGGTAAATCGGAAAAAATACCACGATGAGTCAACAAACGTATCCATGGTATCCGTTTCACGATGGTAATCCTGCCCGTTAATGGTTACGGTTGCAAAAGAGGGCGAGGACGCCAAGGGGTTACCTTGACCAAATTGAACATCCGTTGGTAATACAACCGGCAACTGTTCCTCAGGAATGGGAACCGGATTAGCATCCTCATCGTACGCCATAGGAATAGGGGTACCCCAATATCGTTGGCGGCTAATCAGCCAATCTCGTAAGCGATAGGTGACACTCGCTCCACCCATCCCCAATGTTTGCAAGTCCCCCTGAATAGCCCCTGTGGCCTCGGCCGATGACATCCCTGTGTAGGGACCGGAATCAATTAATACACCCGGTTCGGTCATGGGCAACACGGTGTCAGTGGGGTGTTGAATCACCGGCGTGACGGGCAAGCCACATTGCATGGCCAACCGATAATCTCGGTCATCGTGGGCCGGAACTGCCATCACTGCCCCCGAACCAAATGACATGGTGACATAATCACTCACCAACACCGGCACCATGGCACCGGTCAGGGGATGAACCACCATGGTATCCAATTGAACCACCCGCATGGTGTCCGTTGATTGCAAGGAGGG
>SXXA01000102.1 GCA_005791325.1 Actinomycetota bacterium
CTATGTATCATAATTACAATGTATCATGGGGGGTGCTGGCCGTCAACAAAATGAGACTATGTATCAATTAATAGAATCATGGCGACTTGTTTGGGGGGAAACAACCATAGGGGGGGTAGCGCAGCAACCGTGGGTAAACTGTGGATAACCTGGGGATAATCTGGGGATTTCATGCAAATCCTTTGTAAAATAGCCTCGAATAGGCCAGTGGATAAGCTGTGGATAACTTGGGGGTAATTGCAGGAATGGGGTTTCTCGTGTACCCTTGCTTTAGCCTCATTTTAGCTGGGCTCTTAGCTACAGCATAGACGGCTTTTTATTGTGGATAATATCGAAAAAAAGGAATTTTTTAATACCCCATGTCCCAGTCAATCCCTCTTTCCTTTCATCAATTAAATAATGAACCTGATTCCCTTCAACAATTTTGGGATGCTGTTTTGGCAACTCTTAAAACCTCATTATCCAATCCAGGGTTTCATACCTTTTTTAGTGGGGCGTTTCCAGATTCAATTATTGAGAATATATTCACCATTTGTGTACCCAATCAGTTTGCCAAGGAGTGGATTCACGATCATTGTGAGCCACTTATTCTGCAAGAATTGGTATTGGTTGGCATTTCCCAGCCGATGATTGAGTATAAAATTCACTTGCCGTCAGCCAAGGCCAGTGATGAACAACTGAGCATTTTTTCGGCCATGCCATCGTCTGATGTATCGGAACCGGCCCCTGACGTTAGTCGAAAGTTTTCTTTTGATGATTTTATTGTGGGGCATAACAATCGATTTGCATATGCGGCATCGGAAGCGGTATCAAAAGCCCCATCCAAAGCGTATAACCCACTATTTATTTATGGATCCGTTGGATTGGGTAAAACCCATTTGCTTCATGCCATTGCTCATGACGTCAAAAAACGGTACCCATCTTTAAAAGTAGAATTGTTGTCGTCTGAGAAATTTACCAATGAATTAATTAACTCGATTCGGGATAAAAAAATTGATGCTTTTCGCTTAAAATACCGTAGTGTGGATGTATTGTTGGTCGATGATATTCAATTTTTATCTGGCAAAACCCAAACCCAAGAAGAGTTTTTTCACACATTTAATGATTTGCATAGTAACTCCAAACAAATTGTGATGACGTGTGATCGTCCCCCCAAGGAAATTCCGACTTTAGAAGTGCGTCTTCGCACCCGATTTGAGTGGGGTCTCATTGCGGATATACAACCCCCTGAGTTTGAGACTCGGATTGCAATTTTAAGAAAAAAGACAGAGTTGTTTAATCTCACCATTTCAGATGAGATATTGCATTATATTGCCACCCAAATTCCAACCAATATTCGTGAAATGGAGGGGTGCTTAACCCGTATTTCAGCCTATGCATCCCTCATTAATACCGATATTACCTTGGCCATGGCATCCAATGTCATTCGGGATATGATTGGGGTTAAAAATGAAAAGCCCCTAACCATTCATTACATTCAGCGAAAAATTTGTGATTATTTTAATATTTCAACCGTTGATTTGGTTTCCAAGTCGCGCACCCGGGATTTGGCCTACCCTCGTCAAATCGCGATGTACCTGGCACGCGAGTTAACCAATGCATCATTGCCCAAAATTGGGGAGCATTTTGGTAATCGGGACCATTCAACCGTGATGCATGCTTGTGACAAGGTCAAAACCATGATGGAATCTGATCCTGAAACCAGAAGTATTGTTACCGTATTAATTTCCAATATTAAAAACGATCAATAAATGCTTCGCTTAGATTGATACCATCGCACAAACAAAAGCCTGAATCTATCGGTTAAATTCGATATATGCAAGTTTGCTTATTACTTAGCCGATTCTTAATTCATATGATAACGCTCCAGCATATCGATGATGTGCCAAGGGGCATGGTAATGAGACAGGATTTTGCTATGTGGCGACTAGGTTTTAATACAGTCAAAATAAGGGAATTATTCATCGGGGTACTCCTGATGGGGGGCTGCCTAGTAGCGTTTGACGCTCCGTACCTTGCATCTACAATTAGTATTAATCGCGTTGACTATGGCGTTGGGGTCAATGCTGTTCAGCAATCGACCCCACTGTCAGATATTAACGGTACCCTTAATCAAGATTCACTTCGTATTATGAGTGTGTCCTTCACCAACTCATCGGCATTGCGAAGCGGTGAAACGGCGATTGAACTATTAGAAGAAAATAAAAAACAGGTTGAGTCTGCGATTGAGGCCAAGGTCATTGGCAAAGCACTGATGGTTCCCAATCCAGCTAGACAAATAGATGAGCCTCGACTGTATTATGTGTTGTCAAAAAATATGAACATTGAGTTTAGATTGTATGATATGATGGCACGGCTTCTATTTTCAACAACATTTGCATCGGGTTCTGATGGTGGAAGAGAAGGGGTCAATTGGCTAAAAATAGGACCCAATTCTTTTGAGGGATTTGCTATGCCAGCGGGGGTTTATTTCTTTTTATTAATGCACGAAGGGAAGGTGTTAGCTAAGGGGAAGGTGGCGATGATACCATGAACAATTTGAAGCGATGGATTGTATGGATGATATGGGGAATGGCGATGCACGACCCGTTTGCGATGCCGGAGTATTTATCCGGTGGGGAAGTCGGTTCATCCGCCCGTATGATTCGATTGGGTGGCATTGAAGGGTTTAGTTTGTCTTCAGAGGCGATATTCCAAAATCCCACTCGATTGAGTTTGGTGCAAAATTTTGGGGTGTCTTTTTTTTCGACAACATTAATGGGGGAGGTGTCATATTTAAATGCATCAGCAGCCCTTAATACAGGGTTTGGGGCTTTTGGTGTTGGCTTTAATACCGCCAGTGTGGCGGGGATTCCTAAAACGGAGTTAAAGACAGAAAATGGGGTGTCCTTTCCAGTTGAGGTTGGAACATTTAGCTACAATAAGTCCATTATGAAAGTGGGCTACTCCATGATGTTGTCTCAAGAGTTTTTGCTGGGAACGGCTATTTCAATGTATAGTAGTGCAGTGGATACCATAACGTCATCTGCGATGGATTTTGATGTTGGGCTTAGTTATGAAGGGGATGCCGTTGCGGTGTCGGCTTTGTTGCGCAACATTACCTCGTCTAAGGTAAACTACACCAGTGGTGGAGTCGAACAGCTGCCCATGGAAACGGTGTTGGGTGGCGCTTGGTTTGGGGATGAGTTTTGGTTGCTGGGGCAAATGAAAATGAGCGGGAGTAATTCAACTATGGTGAAAAGTGCGGCTCTGAATTACAATCCAATGATTTTTTCGATGGCCCATATTTCGGTAGGGTATCGCGAGGTAGCAATTGGTAAACAAACTCAAACTAGAACAGCCGTTGGTGTGGGTATGGATTTAGGAAAATTTAGTGCGGATTATGCTTATGAAACCAGCGACTTTCCCGAGTATCCTGGACACCATTATTTTTCGGTGTCGGCGGCCTTATAAAGCGTGTTATGATGACATCAGCCATATCACAGATGAAAAAGTGGGCCGCATTCGTGGTGTGGTTGATGATGATTGGTTTAATGGGTGCCAGTGAGTACCCACCTGTTAGGTTTTCGGGGGTTCTAATTAACAGTGTCCAACGCCCACCTGTTTTGCTAACGGGTGAATTTAATACAGTTGTAGATTTTAGTACATTGGGGGCCAATGATGTCCCCTCCAAAAAATGGGGATTTCAGAAATCCGTTGTTTTTAAAAATGGTGCGTTTGAGCTTATATTGCCTTCTATCGATTCGATTGAGATCACACCAGAGTCACCTGGGTCTGTATTGCCAGCTGATGGCTATCAGTTTAATTATGATAATGATGGGGTTTTGAATACACCATCATTATATATTTTAGCCGGTGGCGCGAGTGAAATATTTAAATTGCGATCCTATCCATATAGTGTTCGCTCCCAATTGACAGATTTGGCGTATTCAATTGGGGTTCATGCAATTGATTTTTCAGCCGGTGGATTATCATCGGTAACCGTATCGAATACCCTACGCTTAAATATTGCCAATGTGCTCATTAATTCAAAAAATGTCCAGATTGGTAGTTTTATTGTGAATCCCTCACATCGACTGGATGTGGCGGGCTACATGAACGCGTCGGGCTATTTGCTCAACGGGGTTAGCTTAAATGAAACATTGCCATGGCAATCCAGTTTGCCCACGATTAGGACATCCAAAAAAATTGGGATTGGCTTGGTTTATCCGCAAAGTGAGTTGGATGTTGGCGGAACGATTAATGCCAATCAACTCTATTTGAATGGGAACCAATTGGAATTTGAAAATAATTGGATCAATCCGATTGAAAATGCCGTCGTGGATACCTCTAGTCCAATCGGTCTTTCAGATTCATATCATGTGGGGGTGGGGATATTTCGGCCATCAGAGCGCTTGGAATTAGATGGGGCCATACGTGTATCAGCCGATTTAATCCGAGATCACCCGACTGGAAGTATTCAATTTGGCTTGCTGAGAAACCCTGTGCTGTCGACGCAATTTAATCAGGATTTTCAAGGATTGGTTGCCAGTGGTAATACCAAAGAGTGGCGGTCATTATTGGGCTATTCTCGAGATGTCCGTATTCAACGGGTTGCTTTTTTTATGTCCCAAGCGGCTTTGGGGGCCTCACATTTCCCACGTCCCAAAGTGGGATCCACTGGCTTGGACTTTACAGCGAACGCGGGACAGGTTGGAATTGGATTGCTTTCCAATGCGATTTTTTCGCTTAAGCCACTCAGTAGTCAGCTGGACATTCCCGTGATGAGTATTAAACATAACAGTGGGGATGCTGTGTATCCGGTTTTAACCATTACTGGAACAGGGAATATTGGAATCGGAACCAGCCAGCCGGAATATGTCCTTGATATACAAGGCGTTATTAATATGCAAGATTTATATAAGGAGGGGGTGCCGTATCGCTTGGGGTTATCTCGGGGAACCTACTTTCAGTTAAATGCCAATAACGATATTTTTTATATGTATGGGAATGTTGGGATTGGTCGGCCCGATCCTCGATCACGATTGGAAATTTCAGCTCCCAATGTCGAAAAAGGGGATATTCTGCCCAATCCAGCGATTACCATCAGTCGCAAGTCCGGTTCAGAATTGGTGAGTTATACCTTGGGTGTTGATCGAATGAGTCAAGATGTGTTTAGGGTCGAATATGGGCGATCGATTGGTAGTTCATCACCATTGTTTGTGGCTCAAAAAGATCGATTTGGTGTGGGGACCGATGTCCCTTATGCCAATTTAACCGTGGTGGGGACGGGGGGGCTCTTAATAACGGGTGGATTTCCGAATGGGGCTGTGTTAGAACCCATTGAAGAAAATGCCGTTTTTCTCTGGTATCCCAGAAAAAATGTATGGCGTATGGGCGGAGGGGCTATCCCCATGGTGGATGCAGATATGGGGTTATTCTCCACCGCAATTGGGCAAGATAACATCGCTAAGGGGAATTATAGTATGATTTTGGGGGGCAAATTGAATCGGGTGGAAGGGGCTTATAGTACAACCATGGGGGGTACTAACTTATCCATACTAGATACATCGGATTTCTCATTGGGGATGGGGATGGGTCTTTCCATCCAGCATCATGGTGTATTGGGTTGGGGCGATCGGTCAATCGGGGCGATGACAAGATCGCAACAAGAAAATCAACTATTGATTAGGGCTTCTGGAGGAGTGGGAATTGGTACCAATCAAACCAGTGTCGCTGCATCGGATTATGATCCATCGTTGAAAATGGTATCGTTGGCGATTAGTGGTATGACGGTGACGCCGTACATGTTTCTAGATCGGCAAGTCCCTATATTTTTAGTGGATCCTACCCAAAATGCCGTGACATTGTTTCAAACCCTAATCGCAGATGGGTATTTAAATAGTAGAGGTCAATTAGAGATATTTAATCGGGCCGATGCCACGTTGACTAGTGGGTTGTATTCATCGTATCCGGCGATCAAAACGGTGTTAAATGAATTGTATGATCGACCGATTGTTACCTTATCAAATTCTCGTGAATCGCTTTTAACCATACTGAATTCGGAATCGGTTTTAGTGGGGTATCCCTCCGGGGATGTTAAGGGCCTCATGATGCGAGGCCCAATGGTAGCAGGTGTCACCGATTCCGGAGGGATTCCAACGGCCAGTATTCACATGATTTTGTCGTCATCTACTAATGCATTGCCATTATCCAACTTTGCAATGGCTATGATGACCCAAAAATCAGATGGGGTTAGTTATAATTTGGTTTTGGATGAACGAGGTAATCTGGGCATCCATCGTATCCCTACCTTCAAACCGTTTAATGCCCCAGATACTAACCCCAGAAACCCAGAAAATCGCGCCTATTATTTAGATGTTGCTGGAAGTTTAGCGGTTTCCGGAAACATGTCATGGTGGAATGGAAAAGTTTTGCTGAGTGGGAGTTATGCGTCGGATCCTTGGATGAAGACGTTAAAAACATGGCCTGACCCCGCATCGGTTCAGTTGGTATTTCCTTCTGGCAACCCCATTATGATTAACGGGCAAATGGTATTACCTACACATGGAAATGTGGGTATCGGAACCGCATCTCCAAATTATCTATTGACCCTATCTAATCGATCTAGCTACAGCAATTTATTAACACCTGTTCGATGGCCAGAATTAACCTTTGACGAAAATGGGACGGATTATTATACAGTGGGCCGTCGATCGGTTCCCAATGCCTTATTTATCTATTCTGGTGGTAGTGCGATAGATGAAAATAACTTACTAAATTCTTCATTGGTAATCCATCCCAATCGGATTGGGATGTTTACTTCCCCAGCTAACGATACGGTGCTCGACATTTTGGGGACATGGGTTGTTTCTCCAAAGCAGTTACCAAATATGGTGGCATTGTGGGTAGGAATTCCACATAACACATTGGGGATTATAAGCGTCACAACAGCCAATATTAGTAGTTTATTTGTGGGGGATACCATGGTTGATTGGTATCGAGGCAATCGTTCCAATAGCATTTTTCGGGAAGCGAATATAGGGACCTCTCAAGATCCGCTCTATACGTATGTAGGGATTGGAACCAGCGATCCACAATATGAAATCGACGTTCAAGGCACCTTTCGAGCCACCACTTTGTTGGCCCAATCGGCTACTTTTAATATTCTGACCTTATCCAGCCAGCCCCTTTCGTTCCTTGAGGAAAGCAGTGTGATGGGCCGGTTGTCTTTTTCAAATGATCGATTGATCTTGCAAGCAGGGGGGGGTAACAATCTGGTATTGAGTGATATTATGACGGCAGGAGAATCGCTGAGAGGGGGGGAGTTGGCCCTATTTACCCCTACCAATATATTTTCAAAAAGCAATATGTATTGGAAGCCCGATGCAATAGGCTTGGTGAATCAAATATCAGCGGGGACATGGTCGGTTACGGGGTCGATTACGTTGAGTTTTGGGGATGCCAACACATCTTGGAATTACATGGCGATTTCGAGTATCAATCCGAGCATTGGGATCAGTAAAATGAGCAGCGTACAGCGGGGGCCATTATTGAGTAGTTCTTATCCCTATACACTTGAAAATATGACATTAGGTTTGATTCCTCAATTTCTAGGAGACCTACCTAGTAACAGTCAATTGTATAATACGGCGGTAACGGGTATTGCCCTTACCGTTACATCGAATGTGCCCAATACATTATTATCGACTGGGGTTAAGTTAGTTGGGTTAAATGTGGATTTAACCAAGGCAAGCCGGCAAATGGAGGGGGTTCGGGGTGAAAAA
>SXXA01000103.1 GCA_005791325.1 Actinomycetota bacterium
AAGCGGGTGCAGCCGATTGATTTAATTCCGCATACGATTAATTTTTAATTGGTTACACATTTAATCAAAAAAAAATGGGGGGCCATAGAGCGCGAGTCAGGGATTCGGGAACCGAAGACTCCTGAGATGTTTTTCACTCCCCTCTGGGTAGGGTCGGGGTGGGGTATCCGTTACAACCACTTCGGCAGGTGTGGGGACTATGGACCCCCTACTTAGGGGGGGGCACTCCCTAGCTGGTAAATAAACGATTTAACCGCTTACCTTCCCTACCCTTCCAACTACCCTTATGATAGGCATACCCCGCAATTAACGGAAACGCAATCGTTGCCTCCGAAAATACCATCTGCTCATACACCGTATCCACCTTCCCCCACGAACAAGCCTCTTTTAACGTAGAGCCCGATAATGCCCCATCTCGTTCATCCGCCACTGTAATTTGTACCGCATATTTGTGCATCGCAACATCTTGATCCGTAATAATCTCGGCCGCCACCACAATATCCTGAACAAAATTTTTGGGAACCCCGCCCCCTACCATCAAAATACCTGTATCTGGATGGGCTAACTTAATTTGGGTAATCTCATAAAAATCCGCAGCTGAATCAATGGTTACCTTGGGGCCTTTTGCAAAATGTTGATGATGAACCAAGCCAAAACCAGCCGAACAATCCGAAAACGCAGGTACAAAAATAGGCACCTCTTTCTCGAACGCCGTTCGCACAATCGACTTGGGCCCATTTGAATGATGACGCTGTAAATACGAACCCATTTCCACTATAAATTCCCGTGACGAATACGGCCTAGGGGACAATGCCCCACATATTTGGGCAATGGTGTCGTCACACACCCGCAAATTTTCTTCGTCAATAAATGTGTCATATATCCGATCGATCATCAACCGCCGCAATTCATGATCATCTACATCTGGCGTTCCCACATAATGATGAAATCCCAACGCCTCAAAAAAATCTTGGTCAACAATGTTCGCGCCCGTTGATACAATCGCATCGACCATATTGGCTTCCAATAACGATACAATGACATCCTTTAAACCCGCACTAATTAATGACCCCGCCAAGGTTAAAATGACCACACACTCCCGATCCGCCACCATTTGATCCACTATGTGGGCCGCCCGAGCCAAATTTCTGGCCTGAAATGCCGTCTTGCCCATCGCATCCACCATCGATACCACATTAAAATCATTCAATGAAACATGCACTACTTTTTGACTTAATAATGCTGATTTACGTGAACTCATACCAACCTCCTGATTTTCTCCACACGCTGTATCACCCGATCCGCCCCCATAATCGCCATCATTTGACCCAAATGAGGCCCATTGGCCTGACCAGATAACAGCCATCGCACCGACTTAAACCCCTTGCCTTTCGGAATCCCCAAGCCAGCAACCCACGCCGCCAACGACTCGTCTAACTGACTCGCCGACCAATCCGTTAATTGTCCAACCCACTCCCCCAATCGATCGTACACCACCGGCTCCACTGACCCATCTGGTAAATTGCCAATCACAGAAGCCACCCAATCATCTGAATGGGTATACACCTGCAAATACGTCTCAAATTCAGTTAAAAAATGCGCATTATCCCGAACCGAACGAACCATGGCCTGTAATCGCTCTTGCGATGGATGCCCCAAATCATTTAATAATGCGTCACTTAAATACGGTCGCACCCGCTCCAACAATCCCACGTCCGAACAGTGTCGAATATACTGCCCATTCATCCATTTTAATTTGTCTAAATCAAACACCGCACCCGATTTGGATATCCGCTCTAACGAAAATACCCCGACCATTTCATCCCGTGTCATCACCTCACGGCCATTGGGATCCGACCATCCCAATAACATTAAATGATTCAATAACGCCTCCGGCAAGACCCCCATTTCTTGATACGCCATCACATTCGTTGCCCCATGTCGCTTGGATAATTTACTCTTATCGGGGCCCAAAATCATTGGCAAATGCGCAAATTGAGGAATGATTGAACCGAGCGCTTCATAAATGGCCATTTGCTTGGGGGTATTGGAAATATGGTCTTCCCCACGAATAACCATCGTAATCTTCATATCAATATCATCGACCACCACCGCAAAATTATAACTGGGCATTCCATCCGATCGAACCAACACAAAATCCCCCAATAAATCCCCATCAAAGACAATGTCGCCCCGAATGATATCCCTAAAATACCACTCCCTACCCGTTGGCATCGCAAACCGCAATACATAAGGCCTCGACTCATCCGCCAAAATACCCGCCCCTCGGCACCGCCCCGAATACACGTAGGGACGCTTGGCCAAGGCCGCCGCTTGCCGCTGGGCCTCTAATTCTTCATCCGTACACACACACCGATACGCATGTCCAGATTCCAATAAACGCTCGGCAACATCCCGGTACCGACCCAATCGCTCCGACTGACGGTACGGTCCATACCCACCCCCCGAAATAGGCCCCTCATCCATTGTTAAACCCAACCAATTCAACCCATCATAAATACCCTGTTCAAATGCAACATCCGAACGCGTTAAATCGGTATCTTCGATACGCAACACCACCGAACCACCCATGGCTTCTTTGGCCATGACATTAAACAAAGCCGTTCGCAACGTACCAATGTGTAGATGCCCCGTGGGTGAAGGGGCAAAGCGAAACCGATTCATTGAATGGGAACCGTATGATCCAACACGGGGAATTGAGACCGCAAATCACGCTGAGAAACGCCATCTAAATCCGCCACCAATACTTCCTCCCCGTCCGGAGACCCCTTCGCCAAAATTTGCCCCCACGGATTCACAATTAAACTATTACCGTAGGTTGGCACACCCCCATTGGCCAACCCATGCTGATTGGGTGCCAATACAAAGCATAAGTTTTCAACGGCTCTTGCCCGAACCAATACTTCCCAGTGTGCCGTACCAGTTGGTTTGG
>SXXA01000104.1 GCA_005791325.1 Actinomycetota bacterium
ATGTTTTAACAATGGATGCTGGTGTGTAGAACTGGCCGCCACGCTTACCCTCTGCATTGGCAAACATACCGAGGAAATACTCGTAGACCTGCCCAAGAACGTCACGTGCAGTACTTGGGTTATCCCCAAAGCCAATAGTTGAAACCAAGTCTACCAGTTCGCCCATCTTGCCATCGGGTAGTTGCGCCCTTGCATACCGCTTATCAAGAATGCCCTTTAGCTTGGGGTTCTCTGTCTCAATCACTGTCAACGCTTCATCAATGCGTTTGCCAATGTCAGGAGATTTAGCTGCTGCACGGATCGCTTCCCAACGTGCAGATTCGGGCACCCAAAACACGTTCGCGGCTGTGTAGTAGTCACGCTCTTCAAGCTCTGCTGCAACATCTGCATCACTAGCTTCACCAAAGTAGTACTCATCCTTCGGGTCACGCAAACGCACATTCAGCTCTAGCTGCTTTGCTGCAAAGGTGTCGGAAATGTATTTCAAAAAAATCAGGCCAAGCACAAGGTGTTTGTACTCAGCCGCATCCATATTGGCACGCAACTTGTCAGCCGTTGCCCAGAGGGTTTTTTTGATGTCGTCAAGCATTGCGGGTTATCAACAACTTACACTCAGTTACTACTCCCACTCAATGGTGGCCGGTGGTTTATTTGAAATGTCATATACCACTCGGTTAACCTCTGCTACCTCGTTAATAATCCGGCTCGAGATCACCTCTAATAACTCATAGGGCAAATGGGCCCACTGGGCCGTCATCGCATCATCGCTTTTGACCGCTCGAACGGCCACCGTGTTTTGATACGTACGATGATCCCCTTGCACCCCCACCGTCTTAATGGGCAATAATACCGCAAACGATTGCCACAACTGACGGTATAACCCCGCCCGCTTGACTTCTTCCATGACAATCGCATCCGCATCTTGCAAAATAGTCACTCGCTCACGGGTTACCTCACCCAAAATCCGAATGGCCAAGCCTGGCCCAGGAAAGGGATGACGAAAGATGATTTCTTCAGGTACCCCCAACTCAAGCCCCACCCGCCTAACCTCATCTTTGAATAAGCGCGACAATGGCTCAATAATCTTAAACGCCATATCAGCCGGTAATCCCCCCACATTGTGATGGGTCTTGATTTTAACCGCCGTACTCGCCACCCCCACACTCGCCGACTCGATAATATCAGGGTACAATGTACCTTGTGCCAAATACGGAAAATCATCTTTTAATTCAACGGCTTTTTCTTCAAATACCCGTATGAATTCTTCCCCACTTCGCTTTCGCTTCTCTTCAGGGTCGGTCACCCCTTCCAAGCGTCGATAGAACCGCTCAGACGCATCAATGTAAATCAATCGAATATCAAATTCACCCGAAAACAAGGTCTTGATTCGCTCGGCCTCCCCTTTTCTCATAAACCCTTGGTCGACAAATAAACACGTCAACCGTGACCCAATCGCTTTTCTTAACAACGCCGCCACCGTCGTTGAATCAACCCCACCCGATAACGCACACAACACATTCGATCCGCCCACCTCTTGATTAATCTTTTGGATCGCCTCATCCACAAATGACCCCGCCGTCCAATTCGGCTCACACCCCGCAATGGTACACACAAAATTATGGATTAATTCCGCCCCATTCGGTGTGTGTGCCACCTCAGGATGAAATTGAACCCCATACAACCGCTTCTGGGCATGGCCAAATGCCGCAATGGGCGTGTTATCGGTATGACCCAATATTTTAAAGCCGGCTGGCAAATCCGTGACCATGTCACCATGCGACATCCAAATCACCATTTCCATCCACAACCCACTCAATAAATCAAAATTATTATCAATCAATAAGTTGGCTTTACCATATTCGTGCTTCGCACCACGCTCCACTTTCCCACCCAATACCGATGCCATCAGTTGCATGCCATAACATATCCCCAACACCGGAATACCCAACTCAAACAAGGCCGGGTCACAGGTTGGCGAGGCCACATCAAATACCGACGCTGGCCCACCTGATAATATTAGACCTTTTACATCCCCGCGGGCCGTGACGTCAGCAGCCGAAGTCGTATGTGGAACAACCTCTGAATATACATGCAATTCACGAATGCGTCGGGCAATTAATTCACTGGTTTGCGATCCAAAATCTAATATGAGTATCACTTTTTATACATCCCCAATTGCTGTGCTTGCTGATAAATTTTCCCCTCAGTGCGCAACGACGGTGCCACCACCACCTGTATCTGATGCATCTCAGACATCGTCGCCGCACCCAATGTTGCAAAACACGTTCGAATCGCCCCTACCATATTCTGCGTACCATCATCTGTATTCGAAGGGCCGTTCATAATCTGCTCAATCCCAACTGTGGTACCCACTTGAATCCGCGCACCACGTGGCAATACCGCATTGGGGGTCGCCATCCCCCAATGAAACCCACGCCCAGGGGCTTCAATCGCCCTTGCAAAGGGCGATCCCATCATCACCGCATCGGCACCACAGGCCAGTGCCTTGCATATGTCACCCGACGTCACAATGCCCCCATCAGCAATTACCGCTACATATCGGCCTGACTCCTGATAATACGACGCACGTGCCGCTGCCGCATCAACCATAGCCGTCGCCATTGGAACCCCCACCCCCAACACACCTCGGGTTGTACAGGCTGCCCCAGGCCCAATTCCTATAAACACCGCCGCAACACCCGTCCGCATCAACTCTAGCGTCACGGATGTGGTGGTAGAATTGCCTACCATGACGGGAATGGGCATTTGCGAACAAAATAAACGCAAATCAAGCGGGACTTGCCCAGGTTTCCCCTTAAACTGAGTGGATGTAACCGTCGATTGAACCAAAAATGCGTCCGCGCCCGCTTTGGCGGCTAACACGCCCAAACGCGTGGCACTTTGTGGGGTTGATGATACCACCACTGGTGACCCAGACGCCTTTATTTCTTGTATTCTCGAAATAACCAGGTCATCTCGAACTGGTTGATCCTGATACAAACGTTGCATTAATGGGACATATCCAGCACGATCAACTAATGCAATTTGATCAAGTATTGGATTCGGGTCGTCATAACGGGTTTGAACCCCCTCTAAATTAAGTACCCCTACCCCACCCGCTTTACCAATTAACGATGCTGTGTGCGGGCTTACCACCGAATCCATGGCCGAAGCAAAAATAGGGGCTGGCATCTTTATACCCGCTATTGAAACAGATATATTCACCACATCGGGGTCAAGGGTAATATCAGATGGAACCAAGGCGATTTCATCTAAACCGTACGATCGAATGAATGATTTTGGGTTGAAAAGAGTGGACATGCTCAAAAACTCCTTGCAGACAATGTTTATCCGATACAAAATAGCAACCATTGGTTGTTATAGAATAGGGAGAAAATTGTGTTCAATTTTTACAATCCTACACCCCCAACGGATGTGTATCAAGCCCAAAGCGACAGTGCGGTATGGATGCCGTACACCCAAATGAGTCAATTCCAACCTAACTTACACATTCAACGGGCTTCTGGCGTAACCCTCTACCCCACCAATCACCCCCACCTAATCGACGCCATTGCGTCATGGTGGTGTGTGATTCATGGATATAACCACCCCAATTTGAACCATGCCATTACGCGTCAACTAGATTCCTTCGCCCATATTATGCTAGGGGGTTTTATTCACGACCCCATTTTAGAATTGGCCCATACCCTATCCACGATAACACCAGGAAATTTAAAGCATGTGTTTTTTTCTGACTCCGGATCAGTTGGGGTTGAAGTTGCCATCAAAATGGCACTGCAATACTGGCGAAATCAAGATCAAAAGCGACCCAAGTTGGCGTACCTGATGGGTGGGTATCATGGCGATACAACCGGCGCAATGTCCGTTTGTGACCCTATTGAAGGCATGCATCAACTATTCGCCCCATTATTACCACCCCACATTGGCCTGCCTCAACCACCAGCATGGGGGTGCGAGGCAACCCTTATCCATCAGTATCTGAACGAAGTAGACAGCCAATTGGCCTCTTGTGCTCATGAATTGGCCGCTGTCATTCTAGAGCCCATTTGCCAATGTGCAGGCGGATTTTTTTTATATGATCCATTGATATTGAAAGGAATTGCAGAAATATGCAATCGCTACGGGATATTGTTAATTGTAGATGAAGTGGCAACCGGATTTGGGCGATTAGGCCCCCTATTTGCATGCGAGTTAGCCGGCATTACCCCTGATATCATGGTTCTAGGAAAAGGCTTGACGGGGGGGTATTTGGGCTTGGCTGCTACCATTGCCACACCATTGGTCTTTAAAGGATTTTTCGGAGGAAATGAAAAGGCCCTCATGCATGGCCCTACGTTTATGGGCAATGCGTTGGCGTGTGCCGTAGCTAATGCCAGCATTCAAGAATGTTTGAAACCTGAATTTTCTATTCAAATTCAAGGTATTCAGTCACAATTAATGGCCCTGCACACATTAAATGAATACCCTTGGATTACATCAGTAAGGGTTTTGGGTGCAATGGGGGCATTTACCTTTGCAAATGACATTGATTCGAACGCAATTCAGAAATTTGCCATTTCACAAGGGGTATGGCTTCGTCCCATTGGCCGAGTGGTCTATACATCCCCTGCAAGTATTATGTCAGATAGTGAGTTGAAAAAGGTGATTGGGGTATTAATCGACATTGGAAAAAAGGAGAAGTGGTAATCAAAATGAGTGGATCATTCGTTTTAATTCGGCCACCGCTTCCCTTAACCCCACCCACAACGCCCGACTCACGATTCGATGCCCAATATTAAATTCTACCAATTCAGGTATCGCCAACAATGGCGCCAATGTCTCGGCAGATAATCCGTGCCCCGCATGACACACAATCCCACATGCCGTCGCCATACTGGCACTGGCCTTTATTTCTTGCTTCAAAATCGATGACTCAGGATTGCGACTGTATCCCCCTGTATTTAGTTCCACCACCCCTACCCCCATCGATTGTGCCAACATCATTTGAACTGGGTCAGGATCTAAAAAGAGTGCTACTTGGATACCTGCATCTTGCAAGCGATTAACGGCCGATTCAAGAACCCCCTGATTCTGTCTTATATCCAAACCACCTTCTGTGGTTAGCTCATGCCGTTTTTCAGGCACCAAACAACACGCGGCCGGTTTCAAACGAGTTGCAATACCAATCATTTCATCGGTTGCCGCCATTTCCAAATTCAGCCTCACCCCCATTTCAAGTAAGTCAATCACATCCCGATCTTGAATATGTCGACGATCCTCACGCAAATGGACCGTTATTCCATCCGCCCCACCCGCCAACACCTCTTGAACCGCCATTAATAAATTAGGATGTCCCTCCCCACGCTGTTGACGTAACGTTGCCACATGATCCACATTCACGCCCAACCGTCGAATCATTGTGCCCATAACCAATCAATGGTTTCAGACAAGCCCCATTCAAAATCGGTCGGGGCCACCCAGCCCAAGTCTCTTTCAATAAACTCAGGGTTGATGGCGTACCGCCAATCATGGCCAGGTCGGTCACTTACCATTTCAATTAACGTTGAATAGGGCCCATTCGATGAGGGGTATTTTGAATCCAATATCGAACAAATAAGATGCGCCAATTCCAGATTAGAGCGTTCATTCCTACCCCCAATTAAATAGGTGGCGCCCGATTGTCCGTGATGAAATACCCGCTCAATGGCACCCGCATGATCAGACACATACAGCCAATCACGGGTTTGTTTTCCGGATCCGTAAATCGGTATTCGTTGCCATTGTTTGGCTGAACGAACAATGGTTGGAATTAATTTTTCGGAATGCTGATGCGGCCCATAATTGTTAGAGCAGTTGGTGGTTACCACATTTAAACCATAGGTGTGAAACGCCGCCCGAACCAAAAAATCGCTGGCCGCTTTGGTGGCACTATACGGTGAATTGGGTTGATAGGGTGATGCTTCTGTAAAATAACCCGTATCCCCCAATGAGCCATACACCTCATCGGTGGATACATGATGAAAGCGACTGTCTGCATAGCCATCCTTCACTTGATGTGGGGCTTGCATCCAATGTGCCCTAGCCGCTTCGAGTAATACAAACGTGCCACGAACATTTGTATCCACAAAAATACCCGGCGAATGGATGGAATTGTCCACATGACTCTCGGCTGCCAAATGAATCACATGTCGAATATCATGACGGTCAAATAACCCTCGAACCAAGGCCTCATCACCGATAGAACCCTGTGTAAAATAACAATCTAAACCAATGTAAGGCTTCACCGTTGCATAATTCGAAGCATAGGTTAATGCATCCAATATCATCAACGGGGTTTGAGGGAAAAACTGCCGGAAATGAGCCACCACATGAGACCCAATGAATCCGGCACCACCGGTAATTAATATCATGGGCATAACCCCAATAAATACCGCCCATACTCCGAAGACCTCATGGTTTGGGCAATGGATTGTAAGTCTGATGCCGTAATATAGCCCTTGGCATACGCAATTTCTTCTGGGCACGCGATTTTTAAATTTTGCCGTTTTTCAATGGTTGAAACAAACATTCCAGCCTCTAACAACGCATCGTGAGTACCCGTATCCAGCCAAGCAAACCCTCGCCCCAAAGGCTGAACCCGCAACATGCCCTCCTGCATATACAATCGATTTAAATCGGTGATCTCGAGTTCGCCTCGCGCCGACGGTACAAGCCGTGACGCCTTTTCAACCACACTATGATCATAAAAATATAGCCCTGTAACCGCAAAATTTGATTTGGGATGACGGGGTTTTTCTTCAATGGATACAACGGTTTGATTGTCACCAAATTCAACCACACCAAATCGTTGGGGATCTGACACATAATACGCAAACACCGTGGCGCCGCTGGTGTAGTCAGCAGCTTCTTGCAACAACCCAGATAACCCACGACCATAAAAAATATTGTCCCCTAAAATAAGTGCCACCGATTCCCCAGCAAT
>SXXA01000105.1 GCA_005791325.1 Actinomycetota bacterium
GTTTGCGATTATCCCCATTTCAATCGGTTCGGCCCATTCCAGCCAAAGGGGGGTTGGCCACCAAGTTGGAATTAACGTTACATGATGGGGCTAAAATTGAATCGGTTATTTTGCATGAACCAACGTATCATACGTTATGTGTTTCGTCTCAATCGGGGTGTCCGGTGGATTGCAAATTTTGCTTAACAGGGGTGGTGGGTTTTAAGCGCCAATTGACTGTGGATGAAATTGTTGGGCAAGTGGCGGTGGCCATTCAAGCTGGTTTTCCGATTACCAATGTGGTTTTTATGGGGATGGGGGAGCCATTACTAAATTATGATCAGGTGATGTTGGCAATTGATGCCATAACAGCGCCTTGGGGTTTTGCTTTATCCAAACGTAATATTACGGTATCAACATCGGGATATTTAGCCGGTATTCGACGTTTAATCGATGAAAATCGTACCATTAATTTGGCGTTTTCTGTCGGATCTCCCAATCCCCTCATTCGTCGTCAGATTATGCCCATTGAAGATCGAAATCCCATTATGGAAGTTGCCAAGGCACTTAAGACATATGGTGGGTTGCACAACCGAAAATTGACCTTGGAATATACCTTGTTGGCAGGGGTCAATCAGTCGGACCAAGAGTGTGTCGAATTGGGTAACTTAGCCATGTATTTGAATGCCAAAATTAATTTGATTAATTTAAATCCCCACCCAAAAATACCATTTCAACCCGTTTCTGATATGGTGATACAACGCTTTAAAGGGGCTTTAACCAAACGTAAAATACCTGTTACGGTTCGATTTACACGGGGTCAAGATATCGCAGCAGCTTGTGGTCAATTGGGGGAGAGTTGTTTGTCGGGGCGTGTATCTTAATCGGGAGAGTTGGGGATTGCATGGCGTGCGGGTACGAGTGGGGGGGGGTGAGACCCCGACCATTTGCAATCCGCAGGGGGGGGATGGTTAACGGTGTTAAGTAAGTGGTTAGATCAATTTAATGATTTGAATAATCGACCCACGGTGTCCCGTCTGATACATAACTTGACATGGATCATGTTAGAGCGACTGCTTCAAGTGCTGCTATCGGTCGGTGTAGGAGTGATGGTTGCGAGGCATTTACATCCCAATGGGGTGGGGGTGTTGTTTACCATTCAGGCAACCATGGGCGTACTGAGTATTCCTATTTTAATGGGGATGGACCCAATTGCACTGCAGTGGATGACCCGATACCCCCGCCAATGGGATCGTATTCTTCGAGCTGCTATGTACCCCCGATGGGTGCTTGCCATTGGGATGGGGGTGATCGTGCTAGTGGGGGGATTTGGGATACCAGATGGCGTGTCTTGGCCCATTTTAGTTTTAATGGGCGTCCACGGCATGGGCTTATCGATGGGAATTATGAGTCGTGCACTCGAATCGCGGCATGAGACCCATCTGGTTAGTAAAATTAATTTGGCTATTTTGTTGGTGGGTGCCATCTTAAAATATATCGGTGTGATGAGCCATCAGGGGGTGCCTTGGTTTTATGGGGTGATTGTTGGGGAGGTATTATTAATTGCCTGTTGTCAACTTTCCATTTTGTGGCAACGTGGATTCCGATTATGGGGTGGTGGGGCGCGGTTGATAAAACCCCTACTCATTCAGGCGTGGCCACATATGATGGGGATGGGGGTTGTGTTGTTGTATCAGCGATTGGATCAGGGTATGGTGTACCTATTGTCTGGCAACGTTGAAGCTGGTTATTATGGGGTGGCCACGCGGTTGTCGGAATATGTCACCATGATTCCAATGGCATTGTTCCCTGTTTTATCCCCAATATTTACGGCTCTGAAGGTGAATAATAAGACAGTGTTTTTACATCGCCTGAGTCAATTATCGGTGGGTATGATGATAGTAGGGGGTGCGGTACTGGGGCTGATGTGGCTAATCGCGCCATGGGGTATTCCGTTGGCCTTTGGACCATTATTTGCGCCGGCTGTTCCTATTTTTAGGGTTCATTGTTTGGCCATGTTTTTTTTCTTTCAAGTGATTGTGTTAATGATTTATACGATGAATTGTAAGACCCAACTTTATAAATTGGCATTGGATGTGGTTGCTTTGTTGTTAAATATTGCCTTAAATTGGATGCTGATACCTAAGTGGGGGGGGGTTGGGGCGGCATGGGCGACCGTTGTAGCCTATGCATTTGTGATGGGGGTGGGGCCTTGGGTATTTAATGCGACTCGCGATATGGGAAGAATTCAATGGCGCGTGGTTGAGGTGGCGGTATGGAGAGATTTGTTGGGATTAGTTGTGAATCAGATTCAAGCGTTAAGGGGGAAGCCCCTTCTATAATGGTGAGGGCATTCCTCTCCCTTACACTATCCATTGAACCCAATGGATAGTGGGTGCTATTTGCCCGTGTTCGCTCAAAGGGGATGCGCCCTTTAACACCCTTTTGATTGGGGTGGCTCTAGGGGCCGAAGGCCACTAGGCTGGGTTGGGAGCACAGTCCCCACATTCATGGTTACTATTGGTTAAACATACATTGTCATGCTAAGGTGGAGCATCATTTTAAGGAGGTTAACTAATGCACTATCTAAAATCATTATTGGGCATAGTATTGCTCAGTGGAGCCACAACGGTTATGGCGGCGGATCGCTATAAAATTGATTCTTCCCACTCCACTGTGGGCTTCTCTGTTTCCCATATGGTATTAAGTAAAACAAGGGGAACATTTGGTGATTATACCGGCGATATTTCATGGGATCCCAATCCGGCGAAAACATCCATTAGTGGTGTGGTGAGGGTTAACAGTATTGATACTCGTAATGCTGATCGGGATGCCCACTTAAGGTCGCCTGATTTTTTTGATGTGGCAACATACCCCGAAATTCGTTTTGTTAGCAAAACAGTTAAAAAAGGTAAAAAGGCGTCTTCTCCTTATGAAGTTGAGGGTGTTTTAACCATTAAGGGTGTATCAAAGCCGGTTAAATTCCCGTTGTTTGTTAGTAAGCCCATTAAAGATCCGTGGGGAAATACACGGGTTCACTTTAATGCGAAATTTACCATTAATCGACGCGATTTTGGCATGAACTTTTCTAAGGTAATGGATAATGGCGGCTTGGTTGTTGGTAATGATGTAGAAATTGAGTTGGATGTTGAAGGCATTCAAGATAAATCTGTTTCTCAACGATAGAAATGGGCCATTACTAAACGGGGGGGGGGATTTTAACGGTTGCCCTGCTTAACAGGCTACGCTAATATAGAATTATGAAACGAACAAAAAACAAGCGACCGCAAAAAGATGCCAAGCAATGGGCTTGGATTGTTTTTTTGGTTTTGGTGTCCTTTTCAATTGTTTCATCTTACATGGGGCAGCAAAATAAAGTTGTGGATATGTCATATACCGAATTGCTTAAGCGATTTGAGTCAGGCCATATCAAATCAATAGAAGTTCGGACCCAAGATCGATCTGTGTTGGGTCAATACACCGATCCCAATACCAAAAAAGTAGTTAAGTTTAAATCCAATTACATTGAAACCCCTGCGTTGGTTAAACACTTGCAAGATCCTAAGTTAAAAGTAAAAGTGAACCCCAATGATTCATCGTGGGCGTGGTCTCTATTTTTGCAGGCAATTTTACCGTTTTTGTTAATCGCTGGCTTATGGTTTTTTATTTTTCGTCAAGCCAATGGGGCTAATAATCAGGCGATGACATTTGGTAAATCAAGGGCCACCAAATATACGGTGGGGGA
>SXXA01000106.1 GCA_005791325.1 Actinomycetota bacterium
CCGCCCATTGAGGGCGATTCTCACGAACCCATTGTTTAAATTTATCTAAAAAGGGGGGGCATCTTTGGGTCATTAGGCCTGAACAAAACCCGAATATCGACGAATCATATCTTGGCACTGAGATAAATAATGATGAGCGGTAGCATGGGGACGGGCAGGTTTTGCCAATTGATCAAATATAAAAAATAGCTCCCGTGTCGCTGTGGCATCCGCCAAAGCACGATGAGCATTGGCATTCGTAATCCGGTATTTTTTGGTTAGAGCCCCCAAGCTGGCATGGGGTTCACCCGATGCCTTGGCCCATTTTAATGTACATATGACCCCATTATCGGGGCATTCCCATCCATGTCTCAATAAACTGACCAATAACCACGGCATATCAAAATCTGCATTGTGAATCACCAGCTGCGCCGAACCAATAAAGGCCATTAACCCTTTTAATACCTCTTTAAGGGGGGGGGCATCTGCCACCATGTCATCGCGTATCCCCGTAATCGTGGTAATTTTGGCAGGAATACTCCCAATTGGACGAATCATGGATTGATAAAAGGTTTCTGTCCCATCCACATCCACTTTAACGGCCCCCACCTCAAGTAAACAATCGCGCCCAATTTCCAAGCCCGTGGTTTCAAAATCCAAAAACACATACGATTCCTGAGGGGCAGAAAACAACCCCGCTTGACCTGAACAAGCCGGAAAAAAGAAGCAACGATTCCCCGTTGTCATATGCCTCCGCCTTAATGTGGGGGAAGAACAATAATCACAGCGAACGGCTTCATCCACCACCAACACATTATTAATCATCTGGGCAATAATACGATCCGGTATCACCTGCCGACACTCTCCACACTGCATCCCATCCGGAAAAACACTCAACCGATGGTGCGGGGCCTTACATAACGGGCAATCAAAATGAAAGACGGCCCCACAATGATCGCAACGAATCTCTCCGGCAGACACACTCACCGCCACCGTGTAACAGTGTGGGCAAGGCTTCAGGATGGGTTTCATCGATCTGAATCCATGTGAATTAGGGAGCCCGTTGTCACCCGTTGGCCTTGGTATTTACCCCGATACGGGTTCAACGCTGCTTGGTCCATTCGACAAAACACCAATTGGCAAATGCGACGACCTGCTGTTAGTTGAATCGGCACCGTATTGGCATTGAATAATTCCAATGTAATCGATCCCTCAAACCCCGCATCCACCCAGCCCGCATTTTGAATAAACAAACCAATTCGACCAATAGAGCTCCGACCTTCGACAAACGCAGATAAGTTGGGTGGTAACTTAATCCACTCCATGGTGGTGGCCAATAAAAATTGCCCTGGTGGAATCATCATATGATCTGACTCTGTTTCATGATAGCGAACTGGCGCATCAATAGAGATAGGCGCATCGCCATCAACCGTTAAAAAATGACGACCCAATCGACAATCAACGGATCCCGGCTGGATGGCGTCGGGTGCCAACGGATCAATTTGTAACTCCCCCGATTGAAGTAATACGTTTAATGTTGCATCGGATAAAATCATCCAAGCACCTCCCAATTCAATAATAAATGCATCATATCACATGCCACATAAAAGAAGCATACCCCATTCACGGATTGAGCACCCTCCCCAATTCCCACTGATTTGTTACATCCTGTATACACGCCACCACATCTTGTATGTTGCGAATCGAGGGCCACTTTTTTTGAATATTTTGGTATATCACCCCCTTCATATCAGCTAAGGCCCTTTCATTGCTTTTTTTTATATCCCTTAGATCAAGTTTTGAAAGCCCCTTTCCCCAAACCTGACATTGGGTTGCATAGTCTGCTTCCCCCATTGATTCAACCCAATTTTTTAACTCATGTGATTGTGTCAATACCTGTCGCATCCACTGATTCGACCAGCGAATCAGCCAATCCCGAATGTAATTGTAGAACCCATTTTCCGGCGACCAAATCCAATGTGCCCAAGTATCTAGGTGCAAAGATCCATCAGAATGAATGGCCATGAACATGATTAAGGACAATACCTCTGAATAGTCATCCAAATGCCGCATGGGGGTATCGAAAAACCATACATCCGACCAAAACATCCAAAATTGTCGATTGGCATGCTCTCGATTGGAGCGGTCGCACAGGTCAGCCAGCGTTCCACCTCGACCATTGGTTTTAGGCGCCAACTCAGCCAGCCACTCCAACCCCGCAAATAAAGCCGGACATCCCATGGCTTGCATCGCATCTGAAAATGAGCCAATTGGACTGGGTAAAATATGATGTTGCATCACAGCATGGCCCCACTCATGGGACGAAATCAAGCTGGTCATATCGGTGATAAGGCGTTGTTTTAAGATAGGTTGTGGCAATAACCGTGCGTGTGTCAAAGCCAATTGTCTTAAACCACTCCCCATTTGTTGGCACCAAGTCAGTGTATTGTTCACCCCATTGTCCCCCCTCCCCCACTTCTTATTATAAAGTGAAGAAATGGCCTGATGCCGTATTAAAATGGTGTTATCCACCATTAATGCTGGTAAAACATCGATCAAGTGAGGGGTTCGAATCAATTCCTCATGGCAATCAATCCAATGGAACCCATCTCGAATGGCGTGTGACCCAAGTCCCAGTATCAATAGCACCTCTCCAATCGGTGAAAGAGCGCCACATAACACCATCGGGGAACCAATCCACGCCAACATCTGCCAAATGGGTGACCTATTTTGAACAGTGGCCGATATCCCTCCCCATATGACTGGAATCTCTTGAGGGGGGGTGGGATCATTCGACTGTGCCTGTAAGATGGCGTTATATTGCTGCCTCATTTGGGTGGATAGGGAGTTGAGCCAATCGCCATATGATTCTGATAGGGCCTCATCCCCCCATGATGCCTGCTGAATAAGGCCTTGCCATTGAGAAGCCACCACCGCCATCCCCCATTTGATTAGGTGTGAATGAACCCACGATTTAAATAAAGCGCAATCAACTTGTTCCTGTTCACACCAAGATTCGCAAGTTATATTTTTAAGTATTTGAAGAGATAAATGAGAAATAGAAGGGTGCTGACATGACACCGATATATCGAAAAGTGGGTCACCATTCATGATGGACGAGCAACATGGCTCAAGCCCAATTGAGCCAGATAATGAAGTAAATCATGTTGAAGGGTGGCCTCCGTGCTAGGGTTAAATGGCAACCCCGTTATTTCAACCAATATACGCCGGCGTTCAAGCCCCAATGTATCCAAAATGGACGGAAGGGAATCAGCTGTTGTGGCAAAGCGTTTAAAATAAGCCATATAATTACGCCAAGCGGGCTGCAAAAACCCATATTCAGTTACATTTGTTTTTGAATTGGCTAATTTAGCTTGATTGATTTCGTGGGTTTCGATAAAGGAAAAGGCATAATCCCTCCCTTGAATATGGTAAGTGGCATTTTTAACATACGTTTGTATGGTTGCCATATGGCGCACAAACATATCCATCAGGGTCGCCACCATTCCGGTTGAAAATCGTGGATTGTCGGTATCAAATTCAGATTGCATGGCCTGAAAGTCCACACTTGCATCCGACCGGATAAAGCGGGCCATCACCAACCCAATCATAATGGAATACCCATACATGTGCCGATCGGGCGTATCAAAAAAATAGACATCCGAAAAATAGGAATAAAATGAGCGAAACGCCTTGGTATAATCTGTTTTAGCTAGGACGGCCAATTGGTATAAACCACCCCACGCCCCCTTATATTTAGGGGCCATATCAGCCAAAAGCTCAAAAAGGCTTTCATAAATAGGTTCATCGATACTGGTTAATCCAATCCCAATGGCAATGGTTTCAGGGTGGTCGATAATCTTAAATATGATGTCATGCCCCACTTCATGAAATAGCACATTGGATTCAAAATCTTGAATGAGTTGGGATTGCAATGAATGAGGAACCCTTTTGGTATCCTCTTTGTAGGCATTTAAGGCCATTCGACGAATTCCAACGGATAGTTTAGACACCAAATCTGCCCCAGTTAAACTGGTATCCAGTAGCAACGGTTCCCACTTAATCGAGAAAATGGGATGTGAGACCTCACGTCGTAATATAATCACTTTGTCTAATGTAAAAGCAGGGTTATTGAGCAAAAAATTAGGGGTACGAACCGTCTCGGATAAAAATAAGATGACCGTAAAATTCCCCAATGGCTGGATTTGAACGGGCCCCCAAATCCAAGCAGCCCATTTTGAATATACCTGCTTGGCCAATTGATACGTGGATCCAAACGCGGTTAACACTGCGTTTATTTGAGTATAATCCAACACCTTAAATGAATGGGACTTTATAATCCATTTAAATTGTGACAATCTAATTTCTAACGACTGTCTCGATAATGTGGCAATCCCATATTCCTGATACGCTGTTTGCAAACGCTGATCAAAGGTGGTCCAATCAGATGGTTCTAATGATTGGTGATAGGGAAGCTGTAAGAGCCATCTGGCAAATGCCTCTTTGGCTAGATAATGCCATCCATGTGAACTGGGTTTTGAATCGTCCACCACTTTAAATAAGGTAAACGCATATTCCGTTAGAGTGTGTTGGATGACATGTTCAATTTCGTTTTTAGTCTTATCAATTAATTGGGAATCCAGATGAACCCCCAATAGACTCGCATGATGAACCAAAGCAAGCTTGTTTCTGCAAGCCGACCAATCAATGTTTTTAATTAAATGTGAAAATACTTTTGAATCGATCATTAGCGAAGGGAACCCCTTTTGAAGAAACTATGCAGATGCTTCTGCCCCTACTACGTGAGAAGAACGGGCAGCTGCAGTCAATTCTGCGGCAGCACCTTGAGTTCGAGTAGGAGGAGGAGGAGAAGCGGCCGCAACAACTGCTGAGGTTAGAGAAGAACCACGCGGACTGGTTGGTGGTGGAGCACTCGAAGAGGTTGATCTGAGTGGAGGAACTGATGAAGCTGCTGAAATATGCATAGACACTCCTAACATATGCTGAGTATATCATTACTAAAATCATGGATATGATACCCTGCATTCGGTGGTTACAAAAGAGGGGGATTCAATGATTTTATTCAATCTATTTGTAATTGAGGAAATGTGGTTAAAATTGGGAGCTGCGGTCACCAAACCCCAGCAAAGGGGGTTTATGC
>SXXA01000107.1 GCA_005791325.1 Actinomycetota bacterium
AACGCCAACAACAACAAGCCCATCACCCCCCCAATTATGTAACACCAGCGCCAATCTAAAAATTCAGCTATACCCCCAGCTAAAATAGCCCCACTCACGCCAAATGAGGCAATCGCCATGGTGCCCCACCCTCGCGTTTCTTTGGGTAAGGTTTCACTTGCCAATGTAATCCCCACGCCCAATTCCCCTGCCAAGCCCACCCCTGCAATAAACCGCCATATGGCATAAGCAGATACAGAATCCACAAACCCATTGGCCAAATTGGCCACTGAATACATAAGAATTGAACCAAATAACACCGAGACACGCCCCCATCGATCACCCATTACGCCCCATAATACCCCCCCCACCAACATGCCCGCCATTTGAATATTAAGTAACATCACGCCAACGGATGTTAATTCGGAGGCGTGAACCCCGATACTTTGTAAACTCGGAACTCGGACAATACTATATAAAATCAAATCATTAATATCAACAAAATAGCCCAAAGCTGCAATCACAACCAACGGATTCACATATTGTTTAAATTGCACTAAAAAACACCACCTTTATAAAAATACCATTAAAGTTACAATACCCTAACTTAGGTAAAGAAGCCACATTTTTTTCAATGTTATAAGCAAACACCAGCAACCATCACTGATATTGTGGATCAAGTTGATTGGATGGAATGGGTGTACGAAATACTAAATCAACGGTGGTGGGGACGGTAGTACGAAGCCCAGATGGGCTGATACCACTAGAGTTGGTAATTGATTGCTTTGCCTTGGAATTGTTCCCCAACGAATTTTTTTTTTTATTAAATAACATAATCGTTCTAAAAAAAAGTGCTTTTTTGAAAAAAAGCGAGCCAGGCATCCCATGCATCCGCCATTAGGTAATTGAGTATCATTCTGGTGATGTGGAATAATTGAGTTTATAGTGAGTTGGGAACGTAATAATGAAACGGGTGAACCAGAAGTAGTTGAATGAATCGGGGAGACTTCATTATCAGTCATCCAATTGATGCATCTATCTAAAGCTAACGGACCAACGCTGACTGTTTTCTCTGATACCAACGCCGCCCCTTCTGGCACATCAAATAAAGAACATGGATTCATCCGCCTACTGTTTTTTGGAGTGCCCATAACCCCAAAATAGGGTCTTGGGCATGGCGGGTTTTCCTTGTGAGGCAGGTTGTCCTTGTGAGGCAGGTTGTCCTTGTGAGGCAGGTTGTCCTTGTGAGGCAGGTTGTCCTTGTTAGAAGGCCAAATATTTCCATGTTCATCCAAAATGCTACCCGGAGAAGGGATATGACTATCGCTAGCACCTCGTAAGGTTTGAATCGCATGCCTAACTTGAGAGGGGGTTCCACCAGTCACCTGATTGGTGCTAGCACACAATAACGGTGAATAAAGCGTCATGTGTAAATAACCCATTTCTAAAGCATCCCCCTTTTAGCCAAATACGCCTCGATACATCTAGGCTCAACCGGTTGCATCACCATTTCCCACTCCCCCCACGTCACGAATGGCGTCGTCTGACATTAAAAATTGATAGTTAAAACCTGTTTCTAATAAGCGTAATGGGCTCACATGATGCCCCCTTAAAATCATGTCGGCCCGCTGACCCAATGCCAATTGCATCCCCCAAGCGGGTGCCGGCAAACCCCATCTCATGCCAACCCCATTCCGAATGTGTGTCATCCATGTTGCATTTGTAACCGGATGGGGCGTCACTATATTAACCGGACCCGTTACCCCATTTTTCAAGCAATGGTCAATCGCTGCTACCACATCTTGAATATGAACCCACGAAACCCATTGTTGGCCAGAGCCTTGTTGCCCCCCCAATCCCCACTTGGCAAGCTGGTTTAATTGGGGAAACGCACCCCCATCTGATGCCAATATGATGCCAAAACGCAATCGGGTTTCTATAAATGGCCCCCCCATGGTTAAGGGTCGCTCCCACTGTTGTACCAACGATGCAATGGGGTGGGTTCCTGCCAATGATGCCTCAGTTACCGGTACATCCCACTCATAATACCCAATCGCCGATGCATTTAGCACATGAATGTCACGCCCCAACGCTGCTTGAATGATGCCATCCACAACACCCTGCGTCGATTGAACACGAGAATACTTTAACTCAACCCATCGCTGACTGGTCCATCGCTGATCCATAATCGGGACACCAATTAAATTAATAACATGATCGACGCGATCCAATAAATGGGAAGGAAATGGGGAATCAATCGACCAAAAGTGGTTGGAAGTCGGATGTCGCCCAACTGTGATCCATTCATAGTCACTTAATGTATTCATTAAATGCCGGCCTACTAAGCCATTACCACCCAATAGCATTATTTGCTTCATAAATCACCCTCAGGAATCATAAAATAATGCAGGTCTTCAGTTCGAACCCATCCCACACTGGGGACCCGTTTGGATCGGGGTATATTAGGAAAGAATATCGTAACCTTCCCATTCTGAACACCCCAAATATGGTATAAGTCACCCGATACCTGGCCAAACCCACCTTGGGTTGTAACCTGACTGGCACCCGTTGGCAAGGGAATGACCACCTCCGATTCAAGGGGAAGCCCCGTGATATTCATTACAATCCCACTAGGTATACGCCCCCATATTACCTGAATAGGGGCCCAACTGACTGGACGTAGGAACGGCCTTCCAATCAGAACCGATTGGCTGGGAATACCGCTATGCACTAGCGATTGCCACAAAGGTTTCCCCGGTAATGCTTGCCGCAACCCATGCCGCAACGCCAACCCCCCACCCACCGAACCCCAATCATCACCCCAAGTGGGTTGCAAAACGGGCCACCTTGCCATTTGGGTAGCCAAGGTTGCCATTAGCTCGGGGTAACGACTGGCAAATTGAGGGATTAACAGCCGCCCTGCCATGGTCCAGTTCAACCATTCTTGGCGAGAATTGGGTTGATTGGTCATTAATGTAGCCAATGACAATGGGGGCAAATGGGCATTGTGTCTCACTGTCAACACTTGATTCAATGGTGTGGGAATGGGGGATCGCATCCCAATATGGGTTAAATACGCCCATCGCTGAGCTTGCTGACGTTGCAACCATCGTATACCTGAATCTGATAACCCATGCATGGCCCCCGACACACCTGTTTGCCATACCCAATCTGCCCCATCAGACTGGCTAATTGGAGAGCGTGCCAATCGACGAAATGCCATCACCACATCCGCATTCCCTGTCCATCCCAACACCCCATTGGCCGATACAAAGGCCGGAACCCTCTCTGGCTGATCCATCACAGGAACCTCCCATCGGGCCACTGGCAACCGACCGGGGTGAACCCAAAACCGGCTAACATGAGTATGCCGGTGCCGGGGCGTTTGAATCGTCACCCGAACCCGCATCTGTGATGATTGGGCCATGGCCGGCA
>SXXA01000108.1 GCA_005791325.1 Actinomycetota bacterium
AATAAAACCCCTTTTCGTTTTAAGGCCTCAATATGTTGCTGAACGGCCCTAACTGTAATTGAAAACGCGCCCCCAATTTGGCGTAAGGATGGAAATTGACCATAATCGGTTTGATATTTGGTAATAAACGTTAGAATTTGGGATTGCTTATCGGTTAACATAACGACTCCTTGGACTTAAAAAAGACAAATCAACACTGTATATATACAGTATATATACATTCTATTGTGGGTTGTCAACCCACTTATTAATACTCACCGGTGCGTAGCACCCACATTTAAACCCCCACCCCAACCCTCCCCTAAGGGGAGGGAGATATTAAGATAGCGGGCACTGCGTGCCCGAACCCGCCATAAGGGCCTTGCCCTTATGACTCCCAAATGGCTTCAATCATACCCGCCTTAAAGGGGCTACGCCCCTTTCAACCCCCCTTTCCCTTAAGGTTCCCAAGGGGACGCCCAACAGAATTACAAGGATAACCCTTGTCGATAATGTTCAGACTCCCAATTAAGCAAGTCAGCGCACTCTGCATCCGATAAAACAGTGGGGGGGGTCTGCGGGGGATGGGCATTTAATACCACCCCATATGCCCACAATTGTTGCAATTGCGCCATCGATAAATGTCGGCTGGCCATGATGCCACTCGGTAATAGCCCCCATGCCGTTTGTGAATCAATATAGCTGTCTTCACGGTTGTATCGGGGCGCAGAAGCCCCCAAAAAAACCACATGATCGGGACAAATCGCCCAAGGGGTATCGGGCTTATCCCTGTGGTGATGGGCAATCTGCTGGATGGTAGGGTCGGTTAGCCATTGGGGATCATCCGTCGATTTGTCAAAAGATGGATGGGTCAAATAAGGGGGGGTCTGCAAAGGCGGAATCCCCCCCATGGATTGAATGGCGACACCCAATTTGCTATTGATCTCGGTGAGCGTTGATTGAACCTCAGAGACCGTATTTCCACCGATAATCACCCCATGATTCTGTAAAAACACAACCGATGTGTTAGGGGTGAATCGGTCTTGAATGGCCATTGCCAATGGGGCCCCCGGCTTGATGTAAGGCACCCAAATCCATGAACCATGATGACCCAATATATCCGTTAATATTTGAGGGGCATCCGCTCGTATCAAAATGGATAAACAGGTTAAATCATGTAAGTGCAATACCAAGCGTTGTGGTAATAACGCATGAAACAAGGTTTCAATGGATGGACGCAAGGGGCCATCGCCGATAAATGGTTGAATATGACGGGTCGACAATTGATAACGTAAGCTGGGTAAGTTAACCGGTACAAACATCGGCTCTTGCTCGCAAAAAGCCAACCATTTGCCCGATGCCTTCACCCATAAGGTGTCATCGGTTTTCCAAGATGCATTACCCCCTGCACCTTGTACCCAATGCCACTGTGAGGCAATGGTTGCCACATACGAAACCCAGTCCCGAATGAGCGAATCGGCTAAATAGGATTCCACTGAGATGTCATCCAATGGGTAAGTTGAGCATAGTCATAAAACCCCAGTGATGCCTGCTGATCCGCAACCGAGTGGGTGTCTAATTTATGAAAAAAAGGAATACCCAATGCCATGGCGCCCCTCCCGTCAGTCGCTGGATTATCTCCCACCATAATGGTATCAGCAGGCTGTAACTGGAGCTTATGCAAGGCCAACTCAAAGGGGGCTGGGTTGGGCTTTTCGCATCCCGCTTCTTCACTGGTCACCACATAATGAATGAGGGGATCAATGGCCAAATAAGCCAATTTTCGGAACTGAATTTGGACCGTTAAATCAGTAACAATCACAACCGGAATCCCCCATAATCGGCACTGATCTAACCAGTTGTAGGCCCCTTCAAATAACACCATGGATCTTAAAAAACAATGCCAATAAATCTGCTCTAGTTCCAAGCTGAGTACCACTTGTGAGCGTAATCCCAATTGCTCAAGTGCAGTTTGAATATACAACAATCGGTGATGAGATGCAGCGACGGCTCCCAATCGCGATTTGACCATTTGTTTGGCATGGGAAATGGCTGATTCGGCATCGCTTGGCTGAATGGAGGTGTGTCGACATAGGGTTTCAACCATTAGTTGATGTGCCGCTTGGTGGGCGGTTTGATAGGGGTAAAGGGTGTTATCTAAATCCAATAAAATAGCGCGAGGGATGCTCATGTGGGTCTCCTAATTATAAGTTGGAATCAAGAAAGGCGAATATAACAGGCCCAAGATCACGTATCCCCATTATGGGTGATTCCGATGCAAGGCCAGATGAATGTGAACAGCGGTGAATAACTGCATGAGGCCAATAGACCCAGCACCCCACTTGGCATGAGGGTCTAGTAAATTCTCGGCATGGGGAATCAAGCGACTGGCAATCAGAGACAAGTCATTTGGCTTTGGGTCGCCTTCAATCTGAATTTCAAAATAACCATCTTGAATCTCTCCCCATGTAACAACCGATAACCCTGCAATCACAATTAAGTCCCGCTGTAATCGCTGGAACCATTCGCCATATCGAGAGTGTACAACCAGTCGGCAAGGTCCAATGGGGGCATTGGGAATCAGGGAGTGAAGGGGGATGAGTTTAAACACCAAGTCAGCCCAGTCGCGTTGCGGATGAATAAATCGGTTGGCATCCATTTGCCGTTTTTCAATATTGGCCAACACAGACTCCAAAGAATGGCCCCTCTCACCCACATCTCGGCTAATTTTAAGATGTCGTCGCAACGACTCGTCCATATCCAAATAAATGGATAAATGGCATCGTTTGCGAATAGAGGGTAATAACAAAACATGAAGCCCACTGGCAATGACAAAATCATTGCTGCGTTTTGGGTGAGGGGTACTCATTTTGCCGGTATGGTGATTATATTCTCGACATATAATTTGGGTGCCACTCGCCAAGGTTAATACATCGTTTTGAAATCCATCCAAATGATTGGCCAAGGGGTTTAAATGGGTCATCACTTTCCACATGGGTTGGTGCCGATCCCAAGAATGATAATCATCCCCTGAAATGGTACTCACCGAATGAGGGCCGAGGATATCCCCTACCGCTTGTTGCAACGTGTCTTTACCCACCCCCGAGTCACCGGCAATCCCCAACAAAAAGGGGGTGCGGGATCGTCTGAAAAAAGGATCGGAAATGACCCGATCTCGCCACAGTCGGAACCACGCCAGCCCCCCAATCCCCAACAATAGGGTAAGATTCATTAAGTGGCCTTGTTGAGATACAAATACCCAGATGGGGTGCTGTAATAATAAAATAGGTGGCGTGGGCCACCCTGAAAAATAGGTCACGGCCAATAGGCTATGCAATACAGCATAAGTGCCAATTAAACCGATTGTAATGCGATCCGATTCGGCTTGAATAAGTATTAAAAAGGGAAATGCCCATAAAATCCAACCTGGAGTGGAGGGGGATAATAGGGCAAGCCCCAAGAATATAAGCCCCGTAATGGTAATAAACAGATTAAAGTTAAGGCGACGGGTACGCCAAATACTATAAAGGGCCAATCCATAAGCCAGCGGTAATAAGGCCACCGGATCGGTGCCAATTGACCATGTTAAACTCGCCAACTTTTGTACCTCACGGTTATAAATTAACATGCTAGAAATGGAGCCGGATAATAAGTTGGGGAGCCACAAAAGGGGAGATACCAGCAAAGCACCTATGACCACTGGTTTAAATTGGTGGCGGATGGCATTGTTTTTAAAAAAAAAGAGTATAAAAAAAGGAGCGGCCAGAATCATGCTAAATTTGGTTGCAATGGATGCCATTAAGGCAACCCCAACCAACCCAAATCGGTGGGTCTGGATGGCAACAAGGGCCAATGTTAACCATGCAATGGGAATTAAATCGTTAAATCCAAGAGCGTAACTGAGCAAAATAGGAATGGGGGACAACCAGTAGGTGATCATTAAAAAACGGGGACGATTCGGAATAAGACGGGTCAGTAGTTTTAAGGTGATGAGGTCTGTTAGTAATAGGGTGATTGCATAGCCAAAATAAGCGGGAGCACCCATCCAATGGCTCATCACAATTCCGGGTAATAGGGTCAGCCACATGCTATACCCATAGGGAAAGGCCTGGGGATCACCCCCATGTGCCAACCATGTCCCCCACGGGTCGAAAGACCAGTTGGCGATACTATGGGACATAAATGGTACATACCATGTCGATACAATGGATGGGGTTAATGCCAGGATGAGCCCCAATCGGATGAATACTCCGATTAGAAACAATGCCTGAGGCCCCATGAGGGCTTTTAGATACCGACCGATTCGTGCCATTTTAAAGGGTGTTTGGTGCAAATGGCATCCCATTGCCATTGCCCTTGGGTTGAGGCGGTGATAAACGCATCCAAATCATGCGGTCGTCCCTGTAATTCAGGTGAAACGGCACATAATTTAAACCCGGCGGTACGCAAGCAGGCGAGGTCTTGGGACGTAAACCAAGTGCCGTTAAATTGATCGACCCATACCCAATCGATGTCGCCCGATAGGTGCAGGGCCGTTTGTAAGGATTCATATTCAGAGACACGAACCGCACATCGCCGTTCACCCAAACGTGCGGTTTTAATTAAAAACGGAAAACTTTGATCCAGAAAAAAATAGTCCGCAATCCCATAATGGGCCATGCGTTGAATCAAGGCAGTTTCGAGACCTTCTTCTTTTACATTTAAAATTAAGGTGCCATGTTGATAGTGTGGTAGCCACTCATCAAGCGGGGTGCCCCATTCAAACGGATCATGATGAACCATCAGGGATGCCCCAGTCGATCGAATATCAATCTCAACCCCCCATTGCGTGGGGGTTTCCAATAACAACGGAATGGTATTTCGACGGTGGGCAATGATCATGGGTGTCGACGCAGTGCAATACTAAATAAAATGGTGCGCTTGATAAATTTATACCGACCTTTTATACCAGTGTTCCAATTCGATTGCCCATGCATGCGAGACGCCATCACGGTTGGAAAACGAAGGATGGGCAACCCATTGCGCTTGGCTGCGTGGTACAAGGCCAAATCAAACGCAAAGTCATCGGGTAAATGGGGTAGGGATTCAAAAAAGGAGCGAGGAAAAACCGTTGGTTGCCCATTGATATCCCATAACGGGGTTTGCATGAGCAAGGTTTCAAAGATACTCATGCCAATGGTAAAGAATTGATCCATGAGGGGACGCCCCGATCGAACCCCTTTAATAAAGGCAGGGGTGCCCCGTTGTCGAATGAGCGTCATGGCAGTTAATAAATCCGTCGGGTCGGTTTGTAAATCGGCATGGGTATAAGCCAACCATGGGGTGGTGGCTTGTTGTAAGCCCGTCATAATTCCATGCCCATATCCTTGATTAATGGGTATTCGAATGGATGAAAAAAACGGAGTAT
>SXXA01000109.1 GCA_005791325.1 Actinomycetota bacterium
ATAAGACCCCGCCAGCTATGGCACCCAACATGCCCACGGCCCATTTTAACCAATTGGATGTAATCAGAACAACCGTTGTGAGCTCTCCGGATCCATCTGGATAGCGAATCAAAATTCGCTGATCTTGTGGGGGCTCGGTGAGCTTAAATCGCCAATTGGCGTCATCACCGATCCAAATGACTCGGGGATCCATGGGAATGGGGGCACCTTGGGCTGGGTATGGCGGTTGAATATGCCATTCATGGTTAATGATGCTGGCATGCAATGGGTAAGAAGCCTTTTGGGGAAGCAATGATTGGGCTGTTTTCCATTGATTTTGCCAAGTAGATGGATACGACAAGGGCCCATGTTGTGACAAGGACCACTGAATATCCGTACTGCCACTAATGCAAGTTTCATGACAAGCCACCCAATTCATACGTCCCAACAATGGTTGGGTTGAGGTAGGCACTGTGGCCAGCATGGGAATGAGAATGGAACCTGAATAGCCATATCCACGAACACCGAGTCCATCAAAAATACGTGGAACTGGCCATCGAATACTGGGGTTCCATTGGGATTCCCATTCAAAAGTGGGGCCCTGGCCGGCCTCACCTGGGTTGGTGAAGTAAATATGCCATGGGGGTTCAACGGTTAGATTGAGCATGACTTGAATCGATTGGCCCGGTTTGGCTGAAAGTGGACCCATTACCTGAATCGAAACCAGATCAGAAGCCATTGTCATCCCACCCAATACTAAAAAAAATGGGAAAAATAGGTATCGAATGGTATGGTGATAAAGCTGTTTTAACATCTAAATTATCCTATCTAAAAAGAGGTGACGTATGAATCAATGGATATCCCATTCTATTAAAAAGTGGATGAAACACCCGTTTATCATGCATCTTAGCATCTGGCTGGCGATGGTACTTGTATATGCATCGGGAATCAATGCCCCGTTTATATGGGATGATGAAGTAATGGTGCTGGCAAATCCACTGATTCGTTCGTTGGAACATATACCGTCTTTATTTACCGTGTCTGCGTTCGGAGAGCAAGCCTCTGCCACCGATTTTTATCGACCGTTTCAGGTTTTGACCTACATAATTGATTATAAAATCTGGGGATTCAATCCAGTTGGATTCAGATTAACCAGTTTGGCATTAATGGGAGTGGCCAGTTCATGTTTGATGATGGCCATTCAAAAAATGGGGTATTCCATGTTAACGGGATGGGTAATCGGGTTAAGTATGGCCATTCATCCAATTGGTATTGAGGGCGTCACTTATATTTCAGGTAGGGGGGATATTTTATATGTAGCCCTGTGCATGTTCATTTGGTACCGACTCACCGTATCCAAATCGTATTGGCCATTGTGGTGGATGCTGCCTTTGTACACCGCGGCTATTTTCACCAAAGAAAATGCCATCCCCTTTTCAATTGGTTTATGTGTCTTAACATGGGTCAATCCAACTCAATTATTCAAGCCCCATCATCGATGGATGGCATTGGGTCTGAGCGGCATTTCAATATTGGTAACGGTGGTTCGATTGGTGATGATGGGAGGCAAAACCCCCACATTATCTTGGATTGCCAGTGCCAGTTTATTAGAGCGAATCATGACATTGCCCTATATTCTAAGCACCTACACTCGACTCATTGCAATACCGACACATTTACACATGGAATACCATTGGGTAAGCACGGGACCGGATTGGTATTGGTTGGCAGCTGGAATAGTGGCTGTATTATTGACATTGATGGTCATGATTAGCACCAACCGACAAGCGAGTTTGGCGTGGTTGGCTTGGGGAGTATTGATGTTAGGCCCCGTGTTACATAGTGTGCCACTGGCATCAACCGTACGGGAGCATTGGGCCATGTTATCACAGATAGGGGTCTGGATGATGGTGGTGCACCTACCCATTTGGGGGTATCGGTGGGCGAAATGGGTGGTGCTGATATGGTTGGTTGGATGGGGGATTAGTACGAGCATCCGAAACCTTGATTGGACAGATCCCTTGCGATTGTACGCCCACGATGTCGCCTTAGAACCAAGAAGTTTTGTGTTGCACAATAATTTGGGAGTTACCCGAAGTCGTTTGGGGTTGCATCAATTGGGGTGTCAATCGTTTTTAGATTCCATCAACTCAACCCCAAGCCGATATGGATATGGAACCGCACTCAATAATTGGGGGGTGTGTCAGGAACAGGGTGGAAATCTAGATGAAGCGATCGGGTATTATATTCAATCGATACAAAGTAGTCGGTATGAGTTAGCGTACGCAAATTTGGCGAGGGTACTCATACGAAAGGGTGAGGCCAATCAAGCGATTGACATGTTAAAAAATGGATTAGACCTATATCCATACAACACGGAGCTATGGTTTTGGTTGGGAGTGGCCTATCATCAGGGGAGCGAGGTTGGGTTAGCATGGCAAACCTTTAATCGATTGAAGCAAATTGATCCGAGCAGTGACGCCCGAATCAGGGCTTATTTAGATGTCAAAGAGTAGATAGTTTCTGGGATTGGTATGTCGGGGACCTTCGGTCCCCAGAATCTAGTCTGATGTCTACCCCCTCTTTTTTTTCCAAATCGAATAATAATGCCCCTTTTTATAATACTCAAATTGATGGTAAAAAGCCGCTATAAATTCATCGTGAAATAAATTAACTTCATCAGAATAATAACTCTTTATTTTAAATGGGTGCCCCCCATTTGGCATAATAATCAAATCATATTGTGCCAATACCCCAGCATGGTTAGTAGGAACCCAACCCCCAAGTTTTAAGTCCATTAAACTACCTGCGTTCCACCCATGCGGCTGACCAGGTCGGTGCAACAAAGGCATTAAAAAAGTAGAAGGAAAACCTGTGTCCGAATACCCCATTATTATATTCTCATTAGGGAAATTTCTGCGAATAGTCATTAATTCAGTCGCTTGATTTCGGCTATCTTGAAGTTTATATCGAACATACGAATGAATAAAAAGTCGCTCCATAACAAATAAACTAGCAAATAAAGCCAAGGCATGAAGGGCCAACCAATTCGATTTTGACAATGATGCCCAATGAGGTTCTAATATCGTGCCTACTTGCCAAATCAATAAAGGAAAAAATGGCAAAAAATGCCAAGGGCCTGCCCCAGTTTTGGATGCAAACACACTAAGTATTCCAATTGAACTCACTTGAAGAACCCATAATATATTAATGCGAATGGGGTATTTAATCATTTTGACAACCACCAATACAAGCACAGGCCACACACTCATATATAACACATTGAGAACCCAGTTTTCCCATAATAGCGGATGATTTGCGGCGAATTTTAAGATCGTATAATACCCGCCTAACGATACAAATGGATTAACAACCATCATCATGGTCATAACAATCGCAATTAAAATCAATTGCATTGTCCATATCCCACCCCTACGTTGCCATGACACCCCTAATAATGGAAGCCAATATAAGATGGCATGTATTTTCGAGCCCCAAGTTAATGCCATTCCAATAGCCGCTACCCATACCGCCCATCGGCGTGTGGATTGACTAAGTACACAAGCAAGCGCAAGCACCATCCCCATTATCATCAACCCATCACCCCCGCGTGCTATAAAAATAGATGGTGTTTCAAACAACATAATGATTCCAAACCATACCATCCAGCACCACCATGCCAAACTGCGAGAAAAATGGGTCAACAATACCCAACCCATTATCCCTACGGCCAAACAACCTACCAGCAGCCCAATTAAATTAACCCCAAAAATAGGATGATTAGATATCATAATGCCCAGCCAATGTAGGAACACAACAGAAGGCCCATACAACATCGATGTTGGCCAAGTATTTGGTATGGTGTCATACATTGAGATTCCATCTCGCAACAACAGAGCCGACATAATCATAGGCACTTGTGTATAATCGATTAAGGTGGGAGCCCATAATGTAGAGAGCAAAAATAAACACAGGAAAATTAAAATAATCGCCAAAATCAATCGTCGAAATGACATGACTCTAAATAAGGGTACTCGTAACCTATTAAGGCAATGCGGAAGTATCGCAAACAAAAAAGCAGAAACCCAAAACCTTGTTAAAATCCCAATGGGATAAAAAACCAACCAAACAATCACCTCTCTGAGTAGCAATTTGATATCCATTATCATGACCTCAGGATCTTGCTAATGGCACTTAAAACACCAGCTGCAAGGGGACGACGATGAGGGGATTTGCCTTGCACCGATGCCCCTCTGTTTATAAAGTCAGTATAACTTTCTGTGAACATAAGATGATTTGAATATGTGGCTTTCCATCCCAATTTAATGAGCGGTGTCATGTCAAAATAAAATGCTTTATGGTAGGTTAAATAATGCCAAGGTGCCAGCGGGCTAAGATGTAACCAATCGAGACACCGCAACCCCATCATGGTCGGAGTGGCTGGCAAGGAAATAATTCGAGAACGACTATTAGCAAATTCAATTAAGTGAGTATATAACTCCAGAAGTGTGCCAAAAGAATCTGTCCCAATGTTAAATGCCCCCGTTTGCTCTTTTCTCATTAACAATAAATACGCATCCATTAGGTCATGGGCATGAATAAATTGAAATGGATAACAACCCGATCCCAATAAAAAAACAGGGGCGTGATCATAAATCCATTGAAACAATAGTTGAAAGATACCCAAGCGACCTTCACCTATAATCGTTCGAGGCCGAATGATAATACACGGCATTTCAGTTTGAGCTGCCACCCTCATCACCACGTTTTCACCTTCAAGTTTGGATCGACCATATATTTCAAGGGGATGCCGAGGCGTCTGTTCATCAATTGGCATATATTTGGGCAAGCCAAATACAGCAGAAGAACTCATATGAATAAAGTGGGAAACCCCTGCCTTTGCAGCTTCCGTTGCGACCACATCGGTACCCACTACATTCACATCCCAAAATAATTGACCTGATTTAGTTAATGGAACCAAGGCAGCATTATGATGCACAACGTCAACACCTTCCAATGCCCTGGCAACACAGGCTCGATCCCGAATATCCCCCCCGATAAATTCAATATCTTTTGAACGATAAGGGTCATCCCATACATCCAATATGCGAACCTCATTTCCCAAGGCGGTTAACCTCTTTGCAATAATGCTTCCCATAAATCCACTGCCCCCTGTTATTAAATGCCTACTCATACAGCCCTACTTTCTAAAAGTGTTGATTTTTAACAGCCCATTCAATACTGCGTCGCATTCCTTCTCGTAAAGTAACGGTTGAACCAAACCCCAACTCCCGCTGAGCCTTTTGCGTTGTACAAGCAATGGTTTGATGCATTTCTGACAAGACGTGAATCTTTTGATGGTACCATCCCGCCCATTGAATAAGTGTATCACAGGCCATGGCCACCTCTCCCACCCATATCGGCAGGTTCCAACGACGGTGGGCAACTGTCCTTGAAAATGTGGTCTCTAATAGGTTTTCGATAGTATCGATAATCTCACTCATACTGTAAGGTGTTTCATCTGCAATCCAATACGTCTGCCCCACAGCTTTTGGTGAGTGGATAGCCAACCATACCCCCATAGCCAAATCATCAACATACACCATTGATCGTTTGTTTTTGCCCTTTCCCAGTAAAGGAACACGTCCCTTCTGAATCATATTAAAAAAAGTAAGCTGACGATTGGGTTGTCCAGGCCCATAGAACCATGGGGCCCGAATCACAACGGTTTCTAATGCAGATTGCACCCCTGCCGAGCGAACCACTTCTTCCATCATCATTTTAGAGCGACCATAATGCTGATAAGGGCGATAGGGCGCACTCTCATCAAAACAATGATCAGGATCGGGATTGTACCCACAGGGTGAATTAGATGAAATCACAATCGCACGCTGGATACCGGCTCGTGTTGCCATATTCAATAAATGTTGGGTGCCATCACGGTTTACTTGGTAAAAAGCGGATACTAGTTTGGGGTGAATCACCCCAGCACAATGAATTAATATCCCCCCTTTTGCATTCAAAAACAAAGGATGTAGGGATGATGGATTGGTAAGATCACCATTGATCCACTCGATGTCCTGATCTGGTGTACTGGAATATCCGCTGTCATCCCACTGGGGCACTGGCTCATGGGGTAATTTTAATACCCGCAATAAAACCCCATTGTCTTGCTGTCTGATGTAACGAATCAGTCGTTGGCCCAACCATCCTGTTCCCCCTGTTATAATAATCATCCTAATAACCCCTTTTGATGAGAATACTCACATGCATTTCGTTTCGCAATGGCCATAATAATGCCTTGAGGATTGACGCTGGGCGAACCACCCAATAATGAGCCATCTGATACATATAAACCATTACAATCATACACCTTCCCAAAGGAATTGACAGCGCAATGAGACCTATTTTCACCCATTGGACAACTCCCAAATAAGTGAATACTCATGAGATGAACCTTGCCTTTTTCGATTCCTTCTTTAACACAATTCAAATCTGAATGAGTATGCAAAACGGGTGCAGAAGGAAGAGATGGATACAAACGCTTAGCACCAGATGCCCACAACAACGAACATAACCGATCAAATGCCAGACCCAACTGAATAAAATCAGGCGAGGATAATCGGTACCTAATAATGGGTGTTGGGTCATGATATAAAGATCGAACCGTTCCCATGGTAGGGGTGGAAATCATGGCATAATAGATCGCAAACCGATTCCAGTCTGTTTTAAACGAGGGTGGTATCCCATAGTTGGATAACCCCTGCGCAATTTGTGCGGGGGTACTGACAGATGAACCAAAACTCATAGAAGGCGAAAATTCTTTAACCTGAAATCTACCTACCCCATCACCTAATTGCGAAACGGGATCATCATATTCTGCTATTATTTTAATGGTTGGATGGAGACCGAATGTTGTGCCCACATGACGTGTAATGCCACTGCGACGTAATAATAAGGGTGTTTGAATAGCCCCTCCCGCAACAAATACAGTTTGAGCACGAATGACATGCTCCCCTGTACTCCCCTTACAATACACCTCCCACTGTCCTGATACGTGTCGCAATCGGATGACACGTGTTTGATCCATAACAACCCCACCCCATTCTTCGTAAGCTTTAATATAGGTTTCACTCATCGATTGACGAACCCCATCTTTAACCCATCTTGGAATCTCTGGACAATACCAGCCCAGTTGATCGGCGCCAGTCTTAAGCTTTAACGCTGCCAAGGAGTGGGGGGTATCGGGGGAATGAATCGATAAAGCCTTTTCAATCGACTCATAATAAGGCAATAAATCAGACGGAGAGAAGGATTGAATATGGTGCTTTTTTTGCCATAAATCCCGAATCTCGTCGGGCAATCGATGATAAAGCCCACTATTAATTTCACTGCCCCCACCCAAACATCGGCCCTCGGCAATATTCACATGGGGAGGTCCAATTGACATACCCATACCTTGATTGCGGTATAATCGTGTTATTTCATCCATTGAAAAAGGGGTATGGGTATAACGATTGGCTCTTGGCCCTTCTTCGATGAGCAAGGTGTTTCGTCTGTGCTCAGCCAATTGATGTGCAACAACTGCGCCACCGGGACCTGAGCCAATAATAACTTCGTCATATGAAATCATAAGTTGGCTCCATCATAGGCATACATAAGAATCCATGTTTCATAAAAACGAATGAAATTGACCAATGCCATCCATCGACTGGTTTTG